>DATGOH010000284.1:0-11898 GCA_035306165.1 Ferdinandcohnia sp. | reverse complement strand
CGGCCGGTCGAGGGCGTCGGGCGCCGCCTGCAGATAGGCGCGGAAGGCGCGGGCGGCATCGGCGCGGCGGCGAAGCTCCTTGTAGGCGTAACCGAGGTGGCGGTGCACGACCGGATCGACCTCTTCCTCGGCCGCGGCCCGCTCGAGGTGGGGAAGGGCCTGCCGCAGCTTGCCCTGCTCGACCAACGCCCGCGCCAGCGGATAGGCGACGCCGGGTTCGCGCGCGATCGGTGCGAGCACCGCTTCCGCGCGCGCCCAGGCCGAGGCGCCCAGATAGGCCTCGCCGAGGGCGCGCCGCACCGCGACCGGGGCCTTCGGTCCCACGTGGGGCTCGAGGATCTCGATCGCGCGCCAGGCCGCTCCGGACGTCAGGTAGATGCGCGCCAGCCGCTCGAGGAGAACCGGATCGTCCTGGTTCTTCGCGTAGGCGGCCTCGTAGGTCTCTCGCGCGTCCTTCACGCTGCCCATCGCCTCGAAGATCCCGCCCAGATGGAGACGGGCGTCGAGCCGGTCGGGATTGTCGGAAACCGCCCGACGCGCTTCGAGCAGCGCGCGCGGCCGATCGCCCAGGCGCAGGTAGATGCGGGAGCGGCGCAGGTGGGCCTCGTCCATCGGGCCCTTGTCCGGCCCTGCGGCGCGCAGGTAGGCCGCGAGCGCCTCCTCCCACTTCTCCTCGCGCTCGAGGGCCTCCGCCTCGGCAAAGAAGGACGGCGGCGCGGCCTCACCTCCCTCCGCCGTGGCCTCGGCGCCCTCCTCCTGCGCATCGGCCACCGCCTCGCCGTCGCCTTCCGCGGGCGTTTTGCCCTCGGTCTCCTCCGCGGGCTTCGCCTCGGCCGTCGCACCCTCGTCCGTTCCGGCAGCGGCCTTCGTCGGCGATTCCGCGTCACCCTCCTGGGCAGCCGCATCCTTCGCCGCC
Organism: Ferdinandcohnia sp.; assembly: GCA_035306165.1. Classification (GTDB taxonomy): domain Bacteria; phylum Myxococcota; class Myxococcia; order Myxococcales; family Vulgatibacteraceae; genus ZC4RG40. The sequence continues at coordinate 10,982 of DATGOH010000284.1, read as the reverse complement.
ATGGCCTCCTTCTCGGGGGTCGCCTCCTTCTTCGCCGGCTTCTCCTTTGCTGCGTCGGCCGATGCCGTCTTCGCGGGCTGCCGATCGGCGGTCGCCGGCGCCACCGCCTCCGCCTTCTTCCCCCGCGCGGGGGTGTCCTTGCCGAGGAAGAAGAAGGCGCCCACGCCGATGAGCGCACCTGCCACGCCCCCGATCACGAGGAGGCGCAGGCGTTTGCGTCCGATCGCCCTGGGTCGCTCGGCGGTCGCCGGCGCGCTGGGCGCGTCGCGCAACGCCCCTGCGATCATCGGAGCTGCAGGCGCATCCGATTCGACGCCGAGGGTCGGTGGCTCGGTGGCAGACGGAGCGAGCGAGGGAGGCTCGACGCCCGGAGGCGCCGCCACCTCGGCGATCGCGGTCAAGCCGAGCTCGGAGACGATCGAGGGGATCTCGGGCTCGGGCGTGGTGGCCTTCTTCTCGTGGCCCGTGTCGATGAAGGCGAGGACGTCGTCGATCGGTTCGACGGGCTGGGCGGGAGGCGGCGTCAGATTGAGGCCACCGAGCGTGGGGCCGTCGCCCAGACCGGTGGCGGTGCCGGGCCCGGCGCCCGTCGGAGCGCCGGATCCCGCGGAGGCGGCGAACTCCTCCATGGGATCGAAGTCGGAGAAGAGTTCCTCGAGCACCGAGCTCTCGATCTGGCTCGCCTCGCGCGCGACGGGGTGCTCCGCCGCCGCGGGCGCGCTCGGCGCCGGCGCGAAGGGATCGGGTTGCGCCGGCGCGGGAAGGGGAACCGTGCCGTCATCGACGCCGACCGCGGCGGTGCCGGGCAGGGCGACGGCCCAATCCGCGTTGCAATGGGGGCAACGCACGTCGGAGGCCGCGACGGGCTTCCCGCACTGGGAGCAAAGGTCGAGCATGCCGGGAGCGTACCACGCGCATCCCGGATTTCGAGGCTCGCGTGCATCTCGATCGCGATCCTTTGCACTTCGCCTTTCGCCCGAGCCCGCTCGCCCCTAACATGCGCGCATGTCATCCACCATCGTGATGAAGTTCGGCGGCACGAGCGTCGCCACGAAGGAAGCCTGGGCGACGATCGCCGAAACCGTGCGCCTGCGGCAGGCCGAGGGCTTTCGGCCCGTCCTCGTCTGCTCGGCGGTGGCCACGGTCTCCAACCGCCTCGAAGCGCTGGTCCGCCGCGCCTGCCAGGGCGAGCACGAGGAGGAGATCGACGGCATCCTCGAGGTCCACCGCGCGCTCGGGCGCGCGCTCGATCTGGATGCGGACGCCATCCTTCGCGAGGAGTTCGAAAGCCTGCGCCGCATCGCGCTCGGCATTTCGTTGGTGCGCGATGCGAGCCCGAAGGTGCGGGCCCAAACGCTCGCGCTCGGCGAGATCATGTCCACCCGCCTGGGCGCGGTCTGGCTGGAGCGGCAGGGCATCCCCGTGCACTGGGTGGACGCGCGCCAGATCCTCCGCTCCGACGACCGGCACCAGGACCACGAGGCCCGGCATTTCTTGCAGGCGAGCTGCGCCTTCGATCCGGATCCCGAGCTGCAGCGCGCACTCGCGCCGCATCCCGTCGTCCTCACCCAGGGTTTCATCGCCTCCGACGGCAAGGGGCGCACGGTGCTGCTCGGGCGGGGCGGCTCGGACACCTCCGCCGCCTATCTGGCGGCGCGGCTCGGCGCGCGGCGGCTCGAGATCTGGACGGACGTGCCGGGGATGTTCTCGGCCAATCCCCGCGACGTGCCCGACGCGCGGCTGATCCTCCGCCTCGGCTACGGCGAGGCGCAGGAGCTGGCGTCCGCCGGCGCGCGCATCCTGCACCCGCGCTGCATCGAGCCGGCGCGGCGCCACGGCATCCCCATCCACATCAAGGACACGAGAAACCCCTCCGTCGAGGGCACGGTGATTGCCGGGGACGAGGAGCACGCGGGCACGGTCAAGGCGGTGACGATGCGCAAGGGCCTCGCCCTCGTCTCGCTCGATTCGCTGGGGATGTGGCAGCAGGTGGGCTTTCTCGCCCGCGTGGCCGCGCTCTTCCAGAACCACGGCATCTCCATCGAGCACGTGGCGACCACCGAGTCGAACATCACGCTCACCTTCGACCCCGCGCAGAACGCGGTGGACGAGGAGCGGCTGGAATCGCTCGTGAAGGCGCTCGCCGCGATCTGCGAGGTCCGGCTCGTCAAGAGCTGCGTCGCGATCAGCGTGGTCGGCCACCGCGTGCACGAGGCGCTGTCGCGCCTCTCGCCCGCGCTACAGGCCTTCGAGCACGAAAACCTCCACCTGCTGAGCCACGCCGCCTCCGGCGTGAACCTCACTTTCGTGGTGGACGAAGACCAGGCCCAGGCGATCCTCTCGCGCCTGCACGACCTGCTCTTCGACGACGAGACGGACGGACTCGCCACCTTCGGTCCCAACTGGGCGCAGCTCAGCGGCACCGAGCCCCCTCCCTACGACGCGGACGCGTGGTGGCGCCACCGCGCCGACGAACTCGTCGCCCTCGCCGCGTGGGGCACGCCCGTCTACGTCTACGACGAGGAGACGTTGGAGAAGGCGATCGAGGAACTCCGCTCCCTCCCGGTGGATCGGCTCTTCTTCGCCATGAAGGCCAACGCCAACCCGGAGGTGCTCCGCGTCTTCGAGCGCGCGGGCCTCGGCTTCGAGTGCGTCTCGCCCGGAGAGCTCCTCTTGCTCGAGCGGCTCTTCCCGGGCCTCGAACCCGACCGCATCCTCTTCACGCCCAACTTCGCGCCGATCGAGGAGTACCGCTTCGCGCTCGAGCGCGGCGTCCACGTGATCCTCGACAACGCATTCCCGTTGCGGGCCCGCCCCGACGTCTTCGCCGGCCGCTCCATTTGGCTTCGCATCGACCCCGAGCACGGCGACGGACACCACGCCCACGTCCGCACCGCGGGCGTCCACTCGAAGTTCGGCATCCCTCGCGAGGAACTTGCCGAACTCGCCGAGCTCGCCCGCGCGCACGACATCCGCGTGGTGGGTCTGCACGCCCACGCCGGCAGTGGGATCTTCGATCCGGAGAACTGGGCGCGCGTCGGCCGCTTCCTCGCCGCGTTGGCGCATCGCCACTTCCCGGAGGCGAAGATCCTCGACGTGGGCGGCGGCCTCGGCGTCGTGGAGCATCCCGCGCAGACGCCGCTGGACTTGGACGAGGTCGGCCGGCGACTCGCTACCTTCCGCCGGGAGGAGCCGGACTTCCGGATCTGGATGGAGCCGGGCCGCTTCCTCGTCGCGCGCGCTGGCGTGCTCCTTTGCCGCGTGACCCAGCTCAAGCAAAAGGGCGACCACCGCTACGTGGGCGTGGACGCCGGGATGCACACCCTGATCCGGCCGGCTCTGTACGGGAGCTACCACCCGATCGCCAACTTGACCCGCCTCGGCGAACCGCTAGAGTGGCGAGCGGACGTGGTGGGCCCCATCTGCGAGACCGGCGACGTCCTGGGGAAGCGCCGCCGGCTCCCGCGCACCGAGGTCGGCGACGTGCTCGCGATCGCCACCGCCGGGGCCTACGGCAGCACGATGAGTTCGCAATACAACTTGCGGACGCCCGCGAAGGAGACGCTTCTCCCGCGCAGGCGAGGGGACGCGCGCGTTGCGGCGCGCTCGGGGTAGGCCGACCATGCTGCGCATCGGCTCTCTCGGTGACCTGGGAGACGCGCTACGGCAGAAGGCGCGCGACTTCGCGCTCCGCCGCGGAGGCGATCGCGTGCGCCAGCGGCTCGAGTCACTGCGCCTGCAGACCAACCCCTACGGCCAGGATCCCTTCGGGATGGACCTGGACACGGTCGCCGCGGCGCTCGGGCCGATGCTGTGGCTGTACGAGGAGTACTTCCGCGTGCAGGTCCGCGGGGTGGAGAACGTGCCCGCCGGGCGCTGTCTGCTGGTGAGCAACCACAGCGGCCAGCTTCCGATGGACGGCGCGATGATCGCGGTCGCGGTCTTCTTGCACGCGGATCCGCCACGGGTGGTGCGCTCGATGGTGGAGCGCTGGGTCCCCACCCTCCCCTACGTCTCCACCTTCTTTTCGCGGCTCGGGCAGGTGGTGGGCACGCCGGAAAATTGCATCCGCCTGCTGGAGGCCGACGAGACGATCCTCGTCTTCCCGGAGGGGACGCGCGGGCTCAACAAGGTCTACGCCAAGCGCTACCAGCTCGCCTCGTTCGGCCAGGGCTTCATGCGGCTCGCGCTGGCGACGGGCTCGCCCATCGTGCCGATCTCCGTGATCGGTGCCGAGGAGCAGGCCCCCGCCCTCGTGAACGTGGAGCCCTTGGCGAAGTTGCTCGGCATCCCCGCCGTGCCGATCACGCCGACCCTCCTTCCCATTCCCCTGCCCAGCCGGTACTACATCACCTTCGGCGAGCCCATGCGCTTCGAGGGCAGCGCGAACGAGGAAGACAACGCCATCGAACAGAAGGTCCAGAAGGTGCGCCAGACGATCCAGTCGATGGTGAACGAGGGCCTCGAGGAACGAAAGAGCATTTTCTTCTAAATGGCTTCCGAGACACCAGCCATCGCCGTCACCGGGATCTCCGGCAACCTGGGCCAGATCCTCGCCAAGCTCCTGCACAAGGAGGGCAGGAGGATCGTGGGGATCGACCGCCGCCTGTTTCCGGGCAAACCGAAGGACCTGGAGTTCCACCAGGTCGACATCCGCAAGCGGAAGGCGGAGGAGATCTTCCGCACCGGAAACATCGGTGCCCTCATCCACATGGGGATCATGCACGACCCCCGGATGACCGCCGAGGAGCACCACCAGTTCAACGTCTTGGGAACGGCGAAGGCGCTCGACCATTGCGCGCGCTACGGCGTCAAGAAGCTCGTCGTCCTCTCCTCCGCGAACGTCTACGGCCCCCACCCCTCGAACCCGAACTTCCTCACCGAGGACGCGCCGCTGATGGCGGCCGCGCGCTTCGGAGACATCCGCGATCTGGTGGAGGTGGACATCCTCGCCCAATCCTTCCTCTGGAAACATCCCGAGGTGGAGACGGTGATTTTGCGGCCGGTGCACATCGTGGGGCCGACCATCCAAAATGCGCCCTCGCGCTACCTGCGGCTGCGCCGGCCCTGGACGCTGATGGGTTTCGATCCGATGGTCCAGCTCATCCACGCCGAGGATGCGTGCCGTGCGATGATCCTGGCGCTCGAGCCCGGCGTACGCGGCGTCTTCAACGTGGTCGGTCCCGGCGAGGTCTCGCTCTCCGCCATCTTCAAGGAGCTGGGCACGAGCCCCGTCCCCGTCCCTCACCCCCTGGCCCGTCCCCTGCTCGATCGCCTCTTCCGCCTGCGCTTCTCGAACTTCCCGCCGGGGGAACTGGACCACATCCAGTTCCAGGGCACGGTGGACGGCTCGCGCTTCCGCAAGGCCACCGGTTTCGTTCCCAAGTACGATCTGCGCGAGACCATCTGGGCCGCGCTGCGCTAGCCCCTTCCGGAAACGAAAGAGCGCCCGTCCGGGAGAGCCGGACGAGCGCTCCGCGAAGGCCAGCCGAACGCGGGCTCAGCCCTTTTTCTCGGCCTTCGCCTTGGCCAGCCGCTCGAGCACGATGCGGTCGGCGACCACCTCGGGCCGCTGCCCCTCTGCCTTGGCGCGCTCGAGGATGGAGTAGACCGTGTCGTAGATCTGCGAGACCTTCTCGCGGCTCTTCGCCTCGTCGTAGCCGACCGCCTCCTGCGCGACGTTGATGAGGCCGCCGGCGTTGATCACGTAGTCGGGCACGTAGACGATGCCCCGATCGTAGAGCTCCTTGCCGTGGCGATCCTCGCGGAGCTGGTTGTTCGCGGAGCCGGCCACCGCCTTGCAGCGCAGCACCTTCAGCGACTCGTCGTTGATCGCACCACCGAGGGCGCACGGCGCGAAGACGTCCACCTCCAGGCCCAGCAGCGCCTCGGGCGTGACGCCCGTCGCGCCGAACTCCTCCTCGGCCCGCCGCACCGCCGCCTCGTTGATGTCGGCCACGAAGAGCTTCGCACCGCGCTGGTGCAGGAGCTTGGCGAGCGGGTAGCCCACGTGCCCCACCCCGAGGATGGAGACCTTCAGGCCCTCGAGGTCGTTGCGGCCGAAGTGGAACTTGGCCAGCGCCTCGATCCCCCGCACCACGCCGAAGGCGGTGAAGGGCGACGGATCGCCGGAACCGCCGAGCTCGCGGGGCAGGCCCACCACGTGCTTGGTGCCCTTGCGCATGTGGGCCACGTCCTCCGGGGAGGTGCCGCTGTCCTCGGTGGTGATGTAGCGACCGCCCAGGGTGTCCACGGCCCGGCCGAAGGCCTCGAAGAGCGCCGCGCGGTCGAACTCGCCCTTGGGGAGCATGATCACGGCCTTGCCGCCGCCGAAGGGGATGTTGGCCAGCGTGGCCTTGAAGGTCATGCCCCGGGAGAGCCGGAGCACGTCGTCCACGGCCTCGGCTTCGTCCTTGTACGTGGTGATCGCACGGGTGCCACCCAAGCCTGGACCGAACGTGGTATCGTGAAGGGAGACGATGGCCCGAAGTCCCGTCTCGTGGTCATGGAAGAAATGGACGGATTCGTAGGCCTTCTCCGTCATCGTAGGAAAGAGATCCACGGCGCTACTCCTTGCCGCTTCTTCGAGCGGTCGTCGGGCGTGCGATATAGGTCGGCCCGTTGGGGTAGTCAAACGGGGATGGTCGGCGACGAGTAGGCTGCGAGGGAACTACGTGTTTCGTAAGCGCGCGAAGAAGGGGATGAAGGAGGAGCTTTCCCCCGTGCCCGTGGAGAATGGGGCCGACGACGGAATCGGCGATCGCTCGGCGGCGCCGAGCCGGGGCTTTCGGGAGCTGGTGGCCGGCGAGCTCGACGCCGTCTGCCGCGAGCTGGCCCAGCGAGTGGTCCGTTCCTTCGAGCCCGATTTCATCGTGGGGATCGTGAAGGGCGGCGTGTTCGCGGGGGAAGAGCTGGCCGCGATCCTGGGTTGTCCCTTCGCGGCGGTCCGGCTGCATGCCCGCAGCCGCGACCGTGAAGGTGCATTGGCGGCGGCATCCGCCATGCCCGCGGAGGTGGCCGGCAAACGCGTCTTGGTGGTCGACGACATCCCGGGGACGGGCGAGTCCTTGCTGGTGGCCGTCTTGGCGGCCAAGAAGGCCGGCGCGATCGAAGTGCGGACCGCCACCCTGATTGCGCGGTCCGGCGGATACCAGCCCGATTTCGCCGCGCTGGAAACCGAGGACCTGGTGGTCTTCCCCTGGGATTACGAACCCACCACCGGCGCGGTGGGGAGCGCAGGAGACGACTCCCAGATCTGATCGCCTTTCGGGATCCGCGAAGGAGCCAGCGGAGAAGCGACGGGGGGACCGTCGGCTCGCGGACAACGGCGGCGCATGCCTTCGTTTTTTGGCGGTGGGTGTCGATTCCCCGCCGCACCAGGCGGGCATCGCTGTATCGTCGCGTTCCGGACGAGCGGGGGTTGGGACGATGAGACAGGCAACGAGGACGAAGGAAGACCGCCGCGACGTCGCCGAGGTGATGGCCGACCTGGCCGGCGTCTTTTTCGACGCGGGCTCGGAGGAAGAGATCTTCGGCGCACTGGCCGAGCATTTCACGTTCTCGGTCTGGGAGATCGAGGGGCCGGTGCTCCGCGCCCGGCACCTCCCGGACCTCGGCGAGACACGGAGCCGGACGACCGACGCCGTCCTTCCCCTCGATGCCGTGGCCTTTCCCCCGCGCTTCTTCGACGCGCCGCGCTTCCATCCGCTCCCCGCCGAGATCGTCGAGATGCTCCTCTACGGTCCGGAGGTCGCCAAGGAGCGCGCGACGCTACGCACCGCCCGCACGGGCGAAGCCGGCGTCGTCGGACCGATCTCCGTGGAGGGCACCCCCTGGGGCGTGATGACCGTGCGCTGGTCCGACCCCTGCGAGCACGAACTCGGCCTCTTCACGATGGTCGCGGCGTACCTCGGTGTCGCCCTGCGGCTTCTGGCCAATCGCCGCGGCATCCTCCGGGCCAACCAGGAACTGCGCGCCGTCCACACGCTCGCGCGGGACACCTCGGATCCCTCGTCGCTGTATCTGCCCATCCTGCAGAGCGCGGCCTTCATCACCGACAGCGCCACGGCGGTGCTCTTCCTCACGCAGAACGGATCCGGAGACGTCGCTCTCGCCGGCCATTTCGGCGGGCCGTGCGAATGGACGAAGGGCAACCTCTACGGGCGAGACGAGTACTTCGCCCAGGCCCTCGCCGCCCAGGAGCCCACGCCGATCGAGCGGATCCGCCCGGAGCAACCGGCGATCGTCCTCTACCCGCTGGTGGTGGAGAAGCGGAACCTCGGCATCCTCCTGCTCGCACGTCCCGAGCGCGACTACTCGGCCCAGGAGATCGCGCGGGCGGGCCTTCTGGCCGCCCAGCTCGCGGTGCAGCTCGAGAACGCTTCGCTCCTCGAGGAAACCAAGCGCAAGAACGAAGTCCTCTCCACGCTGTATCGACTCGGACGGCTTCTCGCCCAGTCCAGCGTGGGCGATCTCCCGCTCTCGGGCGCCCTCGATCTCCTCGTGAAGGGCCTGGACTACGCCGGCGCCTGGCTCTACGTCCGCGAAGGAGAGGACCACGTCCTGCGGGCCGAATCCGGCGCCGGTCGGCCCCCCGCCCTCGACGGCATCGAGGCGTGCAACGGCGATCGCTCCGGAAGGACCTTGGTGCAGGGCGACGACGGCGTCCAGTACGCCATCCTTCCGCTCGACGCCGCAGGCCACCCGGTGGGCTGCCTCGTGGTCGCGCGCCAGGACGGGACCATGCGCGACCACGACTGGGAGCTGCTGGAGAGTTACGGGGCGCAGATCGCCCTGGCCATGGAGCGCAGCCGGTTGGCGAAGGAGGAGCGAGCGCGGGTCCAGCAGCTTCGCTTCCTCTTGCAGGTGGGTCGGATCGCCACCGCAGGACGGCTCGACAAGCGCAAGCTCTTGCACGACTTTTTGCACCAGACGGCGGCGAGCCTCGGCTACGAGCTCGGCCTCGGCCTCTTCCCCGCGTCCGGCGAGGAGCTGACCATCGGCGGCTCTCCGGACAGTCCCCTCTTCCCGACGATGCGCAAGCTCGCCGCAGCCGTGTCGACGAGCCTGTGCGACGTGCGCGAGGTGCAGGCGGAGTGGGAGGGTCGGACGGTCTTCGTCTGTGCCATGCCGGTGCGCGGCCCCGAGGGCGTCCAGGCCGTCTTCGCGCTCGCCCGGCATGCGGGCCCCACCTCGTTGCAGGAGTTCGAGACGCTCGCCGCGGCGACCACCAACCTCGGCTTCGCGCTGGAGGACGCCGTCCGCTTCGAGAAGGCCCAGCAGACGCTGGACGAAATGCGCCTGGTGCTCGACGTGGGCAAGGCGATCACCTCGAGCTCGAACCTCGACGAGTTGCTCCACACCACCGCGCGCATCGTCAACCAGCTCGTCGGCGCCTCCCACACGGCCATGCTCGTCCTCGACGACCACACGGACGAGCTGCGCTGCGAGGCGCTCTACGGGGAGACGCCCTGCCCCGTCCGGCGCGGCAAGCGATTCCCCGGAGGCCGCAGCCTGCTCGACCGCTACCAGTCGGTGATCGCCAGCGCCGAGGAAGCTCCGCCGGAGGTGCAACGCTACTTCGCGGAGAAGGGAATCCGGAGTTCCTTCGCAGTCCAGATGCGACTGCTCGAGAAGCGGATCGGCTGCATCTGGGTCATGGACCTGCGCGGTCCCAGGCGGTGGACCTCGGCGGAGATCGAGCGCGTGGAAGTCATCGCGCACCAGATCGCGATCGCCGTGGCCAACACGCGCCTGCACGACGACCTGCGCCACAGCCACCTCGAGCTCGCCCGCGCCCAGGAAGAGCTCATCAAGAAGGAGCGCCTCGCCGCTCTCGGCGAGCTTTCGGCGGTGGTCGCCCACGAGGTCCGCAACCCGCTGGGCGTCATCTTCAACTCGCTCGGCTCCCTCAAGCGGCTCATCGAGCCCCGAGGCGACGTGCAGACGCTGCTCGAGATCGTGGAGGAGGAGGCGAACCGCCTCGACCGGATCGTGGTCGACCTGCTCGACTTCGCGCGGCCCAATCCCATCGAACCGGAGTGGACGGACCTCGGGGAGCTGGTCGAGCATGCGCTGGCGACCTTCCCGATTCCGGACGGCATCGAGCTCGACCTTCGGGTGGCGCCGAACCTTCCCCAGGTGTACATCGACGCCCGGCTCATCCGGCAGGCCTTCGTCAACCTCGTCCAGAACGCCATCCACGCCATGCCGAAAGGAGGCACGCTGCGCCTGTCCGTGGACCGGAACGAGGAGAACGGTCGAGAGACGGTCGAGCTCTCCGTCGAGGATCAGGGGACCGGGATCCCCGAGGAGTTGCAACACCGCATCTTCGAGCCCTTCTTCACGACGAAAGCCACGGGGAGCGGGCTGGGCCTCGCGCTGGTCAAGCGCATCGTCGAGGCGCACCAGGGCCGATTGGATTTTCACTCGCGCTTGGGTGAGGGGAGTCGCTTCACCATCGTGCTGGAAGCGTTGGTAGGGGAATGAGCGAAAACCGGAATGCACCGTCTGCGCGCATCCTGGTCGTGGACGACCAGAAGAACATGCGGACGACCACCGCGCTGCTGTTGCGGCAATCGGGCTACGAGGTCCACGAGGCCGCCACCGGCGAGGAGGCGCTCCGCATGCTGGAGGAGTCGTCCTTCGATCTTCTCCTGACCGACCTGCGGATGGAGCCGATCGACGGCATGCAGCTCCTCGAGCGCGCGATCCACCGCCACCCCAACCTCCAGGTCATCGTGATGACGGCCTACGGCACCATCGACAGCGCCGTGGAGGCCGTGCGCCTGGGGGCCGCCGACTACCTCTCCAAGCCCTTCAAGCGCGGTGAACTCGAGGTCCGGGTGGCCAAGGCCCTCGAAAACAGTCGCCTGCGCCGCCAGGTGGAGTCGCTCGCCGGCGCGTTCCGCGATCGCTTCGGCATCGGGAGCATCGTGGGTGCGAGCGCCCCCATGCGCGAGGTGATCGGCAAGATCCTTCGC
>DATGOH010000283.1:0-2276 GCA_035306165.1 Ferdinandcohnia sp. | reverse complement strand
CGTGTTTCGAGTGGATCTACGTGCTGTCATCGGCCGCACATCCTAGCCGATCGCGGCGCGGGAATCACGGATCGGGCGGTCTGGAAATCCGGCAGTTTTCAGGAGTTTGCGGATCAAAATCGAAAAGTTGACAAGGTCCTGGACCCTGTCCTAGAAAAAATTCGCTTTCGGAGGATAACCTCGATGAACGCTCGCAATCGCATCCTTCTCCTCGCCGGTGCCGTGGGGCTCCTCGCCTTCGCGACCGGCTGCTCCCCCAAGTACCCCAACTGCCGCAGCGACGAGGACTGCAACGTCGACGGTCACAGCGGCGTCTGCATCAACGGCCTCTGCCAGGAGTGCGGTTCGGACTCCGACTGCAAGGAGGGCTTCAAGTGCGAGCTGGATTCGGCGGGTGGCAACCGCTGCGTTCCCGCCGCGGAGTGCCAGACGAACCGTGACTGCAGCGGCGGCCGGGTCTGCGACAACGGCTCCTGCGTGGCCTGCTCCACCGATTCGCAGTGCGGCCCCGGCTTCGAGTGCCGGAATGGCGCCTGCCGCCCCGAGGCCCAGTGCAGCGAGGATGCCGATTGCGGCTCCGGCCAGAGCTGCGTGGAAGGCACCTGCGTGGCGACGGCGCCGCCCTGCCAGCAGCAGCCGGTTCGCTTCGCCTTCGACGACTACTCCCTCACCAACGAGGCGCGGGCCGCGCTGCAGTCCCTCGCCGAGTGCCTGCGGGAGAACCGCGTCACCGTGACCCTCGAGGGCCACTGCGACGAGCGGGGCACCGAGGAGTACAACATGGCTCTCGGTGAGCGGCGCGCCAGCTCGGTGAAGCGCTACCTGGTGAACCTCGGCATCGAGGACAGCCGGCTGCGGACGGTGAGCTACGGCAAGGAGCGCCCGGTCGCCTACGGCTCCAACGAGGAGGCCTGGGCGCAGAACCGCCGCGTCGAGTTCGTCGTCACCCGGTGAGACGGTGAAGCTGGCCCATGCCATCACGGCGGTCGTCGCCCTCTCGGCGACGACCGCTTGTTATCCCATCTGGCTCGGCAACGAGCTGGAGGACCGGGTGCTCGCGCTGGAGAACACCTCGCGCGAGACCCGCTCCGAGCTGGACGAGAGCCGCCGCTCGATCGAGCAGCGCCTCCAGAAGCTCGAAGACACCCTCGACAATCTCGTGAAGTCCGCCACGCGCACGACCGCGGAGGTGGCGGCCGCCACCGACGAGCTGTTGCGCGACATGCAGCGGCTGCGGGGGCAGCTCGAGGAAGCCAACTATCAGTTCGAGAACGTGAATCGTCGCTTCGACGAACTCGAGCGCCGCGTCGCCGCGTTGGGCGGCGAGGAGGCGCTGCGGAAGATCGAGACGGAGCGCGCGGTCGGCAAGCTCGAACGCCCCAAGGACAAGGAAGCCTTCTTCGCTCTCGCCAAGGGCTACCACGATCGCAAGGACTTCGCCGCGGCTCGCCTCCTCTTCGAGGAGTTCATCGCCAATCCCAAGTGGAAGTTCGACGATCGCGCGCCCGAGGCGCAGATCCTCATCGGCGACGGCCACTACGAGGAAGGCAACTACCGCGCCGCCATCCTGGCCTATCAGAAGGTCCGGGAGACCTGGCCCAAGAGCCGGTTCCTGCCCGACGCCCTCTTGAAGCTCGGCCTGTCCTTCGACAAGCTGGGGATGCAGAAAGAGGCGGTGGCCTTCCTGAAGGAGGCCGCCAAATTCTCGGGACAGGACGCGGGCAAGCAGGCCAAGGCCAAGCTCGCCGAAATCGAAAAACGGTGACGGACATGAAGCGCGGCCGGATCGGCGGGCTCACGATTCTCCTCCTCCTCATGGCCTTCGGTTGCAAGGAGCGCGAGAGGGAGGAGCCTCCCGCGCCCGCCGAGGCGGAGCCGGCCGAAGCGACGGATGGCGCTCCCCAGGAGCGGCAGCCCTTCACCCTCGTGGCCACCGGTGACGTCCGAGGCGAGATCGAGCCCTGCGGCTGCGAGCCGCCCACGGGCGGGCTCGCACGTCGGGTGGCCTACGTGCAGAAGCGCCGGGCCGAGGGGCCCGTCCTCGTGGTCGACGCGGGGGATGCCCTCGCCGAGAGCGTGCGCAAGACCGATCCCGACCGCGCGCGCCTCATCCTCGACGCCATGGCGGCCACCGGCGTGGCGGCCGCGGGGGTGGGCGAGCTCGACCTCGCCCTCGGCGTGGAATGGCTGAAGGAGGCCGCCACCAAGGCCGGCGTCCCCTACCTCGCCGCCAACCTGGTCGACGGTGCCGGAGAAGCCCTCTTCCCCGGACGGAA
>DATGOH010000282.1:0-6339 GCA_035306165.1 Ferdinandcohnia sp. | reverse complement strand
CGTGGCGATCAGCCTGGAGGCGCCGATCTGGGTGATCGGCAGCCTCGTCGTGATCAACGGCCTCTTGCGCGCGCAGTTCGAACCGGCGGCTGGTGCGGCGGTGACGGAACTTTCTCCGCCCGACCTGCGGGTGGCGGCCTTCGGCCTGCAGCGCATCGGCATCAACCTCGGATGGGCCGTGGGGCCGGCCCTCGGCGGCCTGCTCGCCGTGCACTCCTACGGCGCCATGTTCTTCGTGGCCGCCCCCGCCACGCTGCTCGCCATTCTCGCCGTCCTTCCCCTCGGCAAGCACCGTCCCGTGCGGCGCGCGCGCCCGCGCGAAAAGCTCACCTGGTCGCTCGTCGCGCGCACCCTGCGCGAACACCGCGTCTTCGCCACCTACCTCGTGCTCGTGCTCCTCGGCTCGATCCTCACGGTGCAGATCTTCGCCACGCTCTCCGTGTACGGGAGCATGCACCTGGGCCTCGAGAAGCTCGACGTCGGATTGCTCTACACCGTCAACGGCGTGATGGTGGTCGCGGCCCAGGTGCCCGCGGTGGCGCTCGCACGCAAGGTGGGCATGCGCCGCGCGCTGGTCATCGGCACTTTGCTCTACACCGTGGGCTACGGCATCTTCGGCGTGGCCGGGAACTTTTCCGATCTCGCCGTGGGCATGGCCATCGTCACCATCGGCGAGGTGATCTTCGCCCCCGCGCTCACCGACACCGCCGCCGCCCTCGGCGACCCCGAGCGCATGGGGCGGGCCTTCGGCCTCTTCGGCCTCGTGCAATCCGTGGGGCTTTCGCTCGGTCCGCTCGTGGGCGGCCTCGGCTTCGACCTGTGGCGCGACGATCCCTCGCGCCTCTGGATCGTCCTGGCCGCAGGCATGTTCCTGATGGGGATCGCCTTCTCGATCTTCGGGCGGCGGACCGGTGCCTTCGAGCGCATGAGCGCCGCGCCGTCTCAGTAGCGCGGCACCGTGGGGTCGATCCGCTTCGACCAGGCGTCGATTCCCCCCGCGAGCGAGACGGCGTCCTCGATCCCGAGCCGCGCGAGAATCGCCACGCCGCTCAGGCTGCGGATCCCGTGGTGGCAGTAGACCACCACCAGCGCGCCCTCTTCGATCGGGAGGTCCTCTGCCGCTTCCCAGAGTTCGCCGAGCGGGGCGAGCACGCTGTTCGGTAGACGGGCGATCGCGTGCTCCCAGGGCTCGCGCACGTCCACGAGCACCGTCGGTTCGCCCTTCGCGAGCCGCTCGGCGAGCGCCTCCACCGTGATCTCCCGCACGTCCACTTCGTCTCTCCGACGGATCGCCCCGCATTGGCGACCCGCACGAGGAATACCCCGCCTGCCCCTCGCTGCCTACTCCTTCGGACGCATCCGCAATCTCTGACAAGCCCCGGCAGGGAGGAGACCATGCAGCCCCCGAACAACGGAAGTCTCGCCGTCGATCCGACCGTCGGCGATCTCGCGCGCTTCTATCGCCCGCTGGCCGGCCACCCCTTCGCCAACACGCCCCTGCATCCCTCGCAACTCGCGAGCGGTCTTCTGCGCACGGTGCCCGCCGTGGACTGCTGGGAGCTGGAGGGTGAGCTGCTCATCGTCTTCGACCTTCCCGGGATCGAGCGAAGCAGCCTCGACGTGCGCATCGAGGGGGGCGCGCTCCGGCTCTCCGCCCAGCGCGAGAAGGGGCCGGAGGCCGCGCGGCCCGCGGCGTTGGAGCGTCCCGTCGGCCGCCTGGAGCGCACCATCGTCCTTCCGAAAAACATCACCGCCGAGCCGTTGGGTGCGGAGCTCGTGAACGGGACGTTGCGCGTCCGCCTCTCGCGCAGGGAGGGGCCGATGGTTTCCTGCCCCATCCACGTGAATTGAAAAACAGAAACATTCGCTTGCAGTTGCGGCCGCCGCCCGGGCCGAGAGGGCCGGCCCTTACCGAAACGCTCGGCAAGGAGAGAGAGTGATGGTCTCGTACATCGTTCCCCAGATGGTTCCCGTTGGCATCGGCTCCCCCGTGTACGGCAACGTCGGCTCGCCCGTCTACGGCGGCATCGGATCGCCGGTGATCGTCGGCTCGGGCATCCCCGGTCTGGTCCACTCCGGCCCCGGCATCGGCATGCAACCGATCCTCCGCCCGATCGCCTACGGCTCCGGCCTGCTGCACTCGAGCCCCGAGATCCCCGGCTATGGCCATGGGCCCGTCGGCTATGGGGCCATCGGCTCCGGCGTCATCGGTGGTCCCATCGGCTACGGGCCCGTCGCCTACGGCTCGATCGGCCCGATGATCCCGGTCCAGGCCGTCCACCCCGGCCAGGTCGTCGCCTCGATCCCGCCGCTGCAGCCGGCCTGGTCCATCCCCAACACCCCCACCACCATCTGAGCTAGCGATCGTCGTGGGGAGGCGCGCCTTCGGCGCCTCCCCTCGTGTGTGCGGGAAGGCGTGGCGAGCGCTCCGGCTGCGCCTGTGATGGGGTCGGAGGCAGGAGCGCGAGCGCTTCCTCGAAGGTTTCCACGAACGCGACCGAACCTTCGGCGATCCGGCGCGGCACGTGCTGCCCGGAGAGCACTTCGTCCCGCTGCGCGCGCGGCAGAATCAGGAGCGTCGCGCCGGCATGCAGCGCACCCTTCAGCTTGAGGCCCGCATCGCCCACCGGCTGCACGGCGATGCGCCCGAGCGCGTCGTAGGAGAGCGCACCCGAAAACACCATACGGCCCGGGACGGGCCGATCGAGCATCGCCGAGGCGAAGGCCATCGCCACCGGCAGGCCGATCGAAGGACCACCCGAGGGTTGGTCCTCCTTGGTCACGTGCAGTCCGTAGGCCCAGGCATCGATCGCGGCGCGCCGCTCGGGAAGGCGCGCGAGCAAGAACTCGCGCACCGCGGCGAAGATGCGGCGGATCTGCGCGCGCCCGCCCGGCGCGAACTCGCCGTGGATCTCCGCGTCGAGCAGTCGGCCGCCCTCCCCGGCGCGCGCGGGGAAGCGCCGCGCGATCACGTCGTGCACCAGGCCGCGCTGCCTTCCTCGCAGAGAGTAGATCGCCGCCGCGCGCACCACGCCAGCGGGCGGCCAGGGTCGGCGCCGCGCCGCTTTCAGCCGCGCGACGAAAGCGTGGGCGTCGTCGTGGCGTCCCATGCGCGCGGCGAGCACGGCGAGGGCGAAGAGGGCTTCCTCGTCCGGGGGAACGCGGTGGGCCATCCGCTCGAGCGCGGCGCGCGCGCGTTCGAGTGCCGCATGGGGCGGGCGTGCGTTCTTTGCGAGCGCGAGCGCTTGGGCGAGGACGAGCCCCATCGGGCCGTCGGGGGCGTCGCGTTCGAGCAGCCAGCTCGAGGCGAGGCGGCAGGCCTCCTCGCCCTCGGTGGCGGCGAGGTGCGCCACGCTCCGCCAGCCCGCGTCGGAATCGGAGAAAGAAAGGATCCGTCGCGCCGCGCGCGTGCGCCCGCGCGCGAGCAGCGCGATGCCCTGTGCGAGCGGATCGCCGAGCGACTCGAAGGGGGGTAGGGCGAGCGCGCGCAGCCGCTGCAAGGGAAGGGGACGATGCAGCAGCGCCGCCATCCGCTCTTCGGGCGTGAGCCAGTGCATTCGGCGGCGGAAGGCTTCCTCGAAGGCGCGTTCCGCGCGGAGCGCGCCTTCTTCGTTGCCGAGGCGGCGGCGGATCCGCGCGAGCCGTCCGTAGGCCGAGAGCTTGCCCGAGCGGGCGAGCAGGTCCCAGGTGCGCGCCGCAGCCATCCAACCCGCAGGGGACGGGGCCTGATCGTTCGCCGCGGCGAGCAGCCCCAGCCGTTCCATCTCTCCCTGCGGGGGTGCGGCGAGAAGGTCGTAGAGGCGGTTCCAATGGCGGATCGCCTCGCTCAAGGCGCCTTCGCGGTGGGCCAGCGCACCGAGGAGGCCGACGATCTCGGCGTCGTCCGGCCAGAGAGCGAGCAGCGCGTGGGCCCGCTTCCGCGCGTCCTCGGGAAAGCCCGCCTCCGCCAGGAGGCGGACCTCGTCGCACGGCGCGCGAATGCCGTGCGCATGTGCAGGCGCTACCCGCTGCATCGATCGAGGCTAGGGTCGCTGCGCGGGCTAAGGCATCGCCCCGCGCGGAGCCGGCGCGTCGTCGACCGCCTGCGGGCCGGCTCGACGGTGCCGGCAACGCCCCGGCGAGGGGCACGGTCGCGACGCCCTTGCACGTCTCCCGCGTGGTGGGGGCCATGTCGGGATGGCGCGGCGGCCCGACGAGGCGTATAGAGGAGGCCCGACGGGACTCGGCCCGGCACCTGCCGGCGGGTCCCGACTTTCGTGTGGCCGTCGAGTGCCCCGGCGCACGGCCGGCCACCGGCTCGTCTCGCCAGAGGCCCCACTTTGCGAAGCACCCATCGCCCGCTCACCTTCGTCGCCATCCTCCTTTCGCTCTTCATGTCGGCCATCGAAATGACCGTGGTCTCCACGGCCATGCCCACCGTGGTCGGCGATCTGGGCGGCGTCCACTTCTACGCCTGGGTCTTCACCTCCTATCTGCTGAGCTCGACCATCACCGTCCCCATCTTCGGCAAGCTCGCCGACGTCTACGGGCGCAAGCCGATCCTCTTGATTGGCCTCACGCTCTTCACGTGCGGCTCGCTGGCCTGCGGCCTTTCCGGATCCATGCTCCAGCTGGTGATTTTCCGGGCGCTGCAGGGTCTGGGCGCGGGGGCTCTGCAGCCGGTCACGCTCACGGTCATCGGCGACATCTACAGCCTCGAGGAGCGGGCGCGGGTGCAGGGCTACACCGGCGCTGTCTGGGGCATCTCCGGCCTGGTGGGTCCGATGGTGGGTGGCTACATCACCGAGTGGCTCTCCTGGCACTGGATCTTCTTCCTCAACCTCCCCTTCGGCCTGTTCGCGGGCTGCCTCTTCCTCTTCTTCTTCCACGAGTCGCCCAAGGAGCGCGGACGTTCCCGGCCCGATCTCCTCGGTGGTGGTCTGCTCGCCGGCGGACTGCTCCTCCTCTTGCTCGCCACGGAGAACTTGTCCTGGGGCGTCTGGCCGTTCGTGGTCGTGGGCGCGATCGCCTGGATCTTCGTGCAGGTGGAGCGGCGCGCCGCCGAGCCCATCCTTCCCCCGTCGCTCTTCGCGCGGCCGGTGATCGCTTCGAGCAGCCTCGCCTCCATCCTCTTCGGTGCGACCGTGCTCGCCACCACCACCTACGTGCCGCTCTACCTGCAGGCGGTCGAGGGAAGCAGCGCCTCGGAGGCGGGACGCGCGATCACACCCATGGTCCTCGGCTGGCCCATCTTCAGCGCGATCAGCGGACGCATCATCCCCCGCGTCGGATTCCGCCTCCCCATCCGCATCGGCTTCGCCCTGGGGACCGCGGCGGCGTTCGGCCTCGCCCTCCACCTGGGCAACGGCGGTCCCGGCCCCTTCCTCTACGTGCTGATGTTCTCGCTCGGCGCCGGGCTGGGCCTGGCCAACACCGGCCTCGTCCTCTCGGTCCAGACCACCGTCGCCTGGGAGCAGCGCGGCGTGGCCACCGCGAGCGCCATGTTCTTCCGCACCATCGGCGGCGCCGTCGCCGTCGCCGCGGTGGGGAGCCTCCTCACCGCGCGCCTCTCCCGCGTGCCCGGCGCCACCGCCGAGATCATCGATTCCTTCCTCGGCCCCGAGGTCGGCAACGGCATCGCCGCCGATCTCCTCGTAGGCCTGCGCGACGCCCTCGCCGCTTCGCTCGAGATCGGCCTCTGGATCGCCGCCGCCGTCACCGCCGCCGGCTTCCTCGTCGCGCTCGCCTTCCCCCACGTCGCCGTCGGCACCTCCACCCCCTCGCGCCGCGAAGCCACCGGAAGCTGATCGCCGCCGCCTCCGGTGCCTGCCGCGAGGCCGGGCGTGGTCTGCCGAAGGGGAAGCTCAGCGACGGATGTTCTCGCGGGCGAGGGCGCGCTGGGTGGCTTCGCGTTCGCGCACGGACTGGGCGAGGCGGCGGAGCTTGGGGAAGTCCGCCTCGTCGAGGCCGACGATGCGCAGCCAGCGGAAGAAGACGAAGTGGTAGAGGTCGACCAGGCTGAAGTCCTCGCCGAGGAACCAGCCGGTCTCGGGGGCGCGGCCCTCCATTACCCCAAAGACGCGTTCGATTTGGGCCACGGCCGCGTCCCGGACCTTCTGCGTCTCCTCCTCCTCCGGGTGGTAGCGTCCCGGACGGAAGAAGGGGGTGAAGGCGGTGTGGACGTTGGTGGCGAGGAGCGCCATCCACTCCATCGCCCGCGCGTGCTCCATCGTTCCCGGCTCGGGGAAGAGCTTCCGCTCCTTGGCCTGTCCCGCGAGGTGCAAGAGGATCGCCAGGTTCTGCGTCAGCACCGTGCCGTCCGCAAACTCGAGCACCGGCACGAGCCCCAGCGGATTCTTC
>DATGOH010000281.1:0-4368 GCA_035306165.1 Ferdinandcohnia sp. | reverse complement strand
GGAGGGCGCGCAGGCCGCGGAGGTCGTTCGGCTGCATGCCGAGACGAGCCGCCGGCTCGCGTCCGCGGACCAGAAGCTCGCGCTCGACGACTGGACGCGACCGATGCTCTCCATGCGGGAGCAGCTCAACCTCCTGCTCGTGCTGCTGCTCGCCTTCGGCGTGATCTTCGAGATCCCGGTGGTTGTGGCGCTGCTCGCGGCGCTCGGGATCGTGGACGGGACCGAACTCGCCAAGGCGCGCCGCTACGCCATCGTCGCCAACGTGGTGCTGGCGGCGGTGATCACCCCCACCGGGGATCCCTTCAACCTGGCGCTGATGGCCGGGCCGATGATCCTCTGCTACGAGATCGGCATCCTGGCGGCGCGCGTCATCGCGCGCCGCCGGAGGGCCCGCGAGGAAGCGGCCCTGGCCTGAATCCAGCGCTCGCGCCGCGCGTGCGGCCTGCGCGGCGCGAGACGCGGATGCGGCTCAGCCCGCGGACAGCACGGAGAAGACGTCGTTGCCGTGCCGCCGGATGGCGGGCACCAAGCCCCCTTCCCGCGCGAGCGCCTGCACCACGGGCGCGAGCGGGACGGCCTGGAAGGACTTTCCGCTCTCCACGTGGCGGATGAGGCCGGAGCCGAGATCCACCTCGAGTTCGGCGCCCTCCTCGACCAGGGCGAAGAAGTCCTCGTCGCGGACCACGAGGTAGGGCACCGCTTCGTTCACCAGGTTGCGCTTGTGGATGAAGGCGTAGCTCTTGGCGATCACGCACTCGACGCCGGCGCCCTTGAGCGCCCACACGGCGTGCTCGCGCGAGCTCCCCGAGCCCCAGCCCTCTCCGGCCACGATGATCGTGTGGCCCTCGCGTGCCTTCTGCACGAACTCGGGCCGCACGTAATGGAAGCACTTCTCGCCGATCTCCGCGAGATCGGTGAGGTGGCAGAACTCGCCGGGGATGATGGCGTCCGTGTCCACCGAGTCGCCGAAGCGCTGCACCCGCGCGCGCACCATCTTCCCTTCCTGGCTGGCGGCGCCGCCCGTGCCCTGGGCCTTCGCCTCGCTGACGGCGATCTCGGGCTCGGTGATGCGCACCTCCACCGGCCGCCGCGCGTCGCGACCGAGGATGCGCTCGTATCGCTCCCGATCCACCTCGGCGAGGTAGGGCCGAGGATCGGCCACGCGGAGCTCGAGCGCCGAGGCGGCCACCGTGGCGGCCGAGGCGAGGTAGGCCAGAGAGCCCTCGCCCATGCGGTTCTTGAAGTTGCGGTTCTGCGAGGTGATCCAGTGCTCGCCGCGCCCCGCCTTTTCCGAGGCGATGCCCAGGCACATCGAGCAGCCCGGAGGCCCGATGCGGAAGCCCGCCTGCTCGTAGATGGCGAGCAGACCGGCCTCGCGCAGGTTGTTCATGATCGACAGGTCGCCGGGGACCACGAGGCGGTTGTTCGTGGGCACGGGCTTCTTGCCGGTCGCGAGCGCGCGCTCGAGCACGAGCGCCGCGAGCACGAGCTCCTCCTCGGTGGTGGTGCAGGCGCCGATGAAGGCACCCTGCAGCTCCATCCCCAGCACCTCCTCCACGGGGAAGACGTTGTCGGGCGAGAAGGGCTTGGCGATGCGCGGGCCGAGCTTTCCGAGGTCGATGCGGAAGCGCTCCACGTAGGGCGCGTCCTCGTCGGCGCGGTAGTAGCGCGCCTCGTCCTTGTGCTCGGAGCGGCGGGCGAGCCAGTCGGCGACCACTTCGTCGGCTTCGAAGATGCCGTTGAGACCGCCGAGCTCGGCGGTCATGTTGGCGATGGTGAAGCGGACGTCCGTCGACCACTTGCGCACCGCATCGCCGCGGTACTCGACGCTGCGCTCGAGCGCCACGGTGTTGCGGCCGAGCTGGCCCAGGGTCTCCAGGATCACGTCCTTGCCGCCGATCCCGAAGGGGAGCTCGCCCAGGTAGTCCACGGCGATCGCCTCGGGCACTTCGATCCACGACTCGCCGAGCACCATCGCCGCGGTGATGTCGGCGCCGCCCAGGCCGATGGCGAAGGCGCCCATGCCGCCGTGCGAGGAGGTGTGCGAGTCGGCGCCGAGCACCACCTGCCCCGGCTGCACGAGGTCCCGGTAGAACTTGGTGTGCAGGATGGTCTCGTTGGCGTCGTAGAAATGGCGAATCCCGCTGTGCTGGGCGAAGTCGCGGGAGAGCTGCACGAGCCGCTGCGTGCGGGCGTCGTTGGCCAGCGTCACCGGATCGACGGTGTGATCCACCGCAAGATAGAAGCGCTCCCGGTCGTGGACGGGAGGCTTGCCGAGGAGTTCCCAGGTCTTGGCCATCCCGTTCCAGGCCAGCTCGGAGGCGATCGTCCAGTCGACGCGGATGCGGAGGACGTCGCCGGCCTCCACCCAGGGACGGGTCAGGCCGACGGCGTGGGCGGCCAGGATCTTCTGCGTCAGGGTCATCGGTTTGCGCATCGAGAACTCCTACACGTGGTGAGATCTTGCTTCCCGTAACCGGTTCGGGGCACTCTATCCGGCATGAAAAACGTGTTCAATCGCGCGCTTCGGCGCCGGATGCTGGCGGCGGTCCTGGCTCTAGCCATTTTCGAGGCCGGTTGCTTCGGCTCCTTCAGGCTCACCCAGGCCGTCTGGAAGTTCAACAAGGGCATTTCGCACGACAAGTTCGTGCAGTGGCTCTTCTTCCTCGTCTTGGTCATCGTGCCGGTCTACGGACTGGCGACGCTCGCGGACGCGCTGGTCGTCAACTCCATCGAGTTCTGGAGCGGCCGCAACCCGGTGAACGCCGATGGCACCCGCTGGGAGAAGGAGATCCGGCTCGCCGACGGCACCACCGCGCGGATGATCGCCGAGGACGAGGACACCCTCCGCGTCGAGCACGGCGACTCCGTGATGCGGCTGCGCCGCAGCGGGGAGGGCATCGTGGCGCTGGACGAGGAGGGCCACGTCCTGTCGATGGTCCGCGAGGCCGACGGCGGCGCCCTCGAGCGCGTCGACGCCGACGGGCGGGTGCACCGCATCGAGGCCTGGCAGCTCGCCGCCGCGGGCACGGACGTGAACGAACTCGCCCGACTGGCCGAAGCCGCCCGTTGACCGACGGGTCCGCGCCGCGCACAATCGCTCCTTTCCCACCCTTCGACTCTCAGCGAAAGGAGCATCTGCGTGACGCGGATCGCGGTCATCCCGGGCGACGGCATCGGTAAGGAAGTGGCGGAGGAGGGCGCGCTCCTGTTGGAGCAGATCTCGGAACTCCGCGGTCTGGGTCTCGAACTCCGCCACTTCGACTACGGCGCGGATCGCTTCCTGCGCGACGGCACCACGCTCCCGAAGGAACAAATCGAGGAGTTCCGTCGCGACTACCGCGCCATCCTCTTCGGCGCGGTGGGCGATCCGCGGGTGCCGGACAACCGCCACGCGCGGGAGATCCTCCTCGCCCTTCGCTTCGAACTCGACCTCTACGTCAACCTCCGCCCCGTCAAGCTCTGGGCGGATCGCTTCACCCCGCTGAAGGGCAAGACCACCCGCGACATCGACGCCGTCTTCTTCCGTGAGAATACCGAGGGCGTCTACGTGGACGTGGGCGGCACCTTCAAGCAGGGCACGCCCGACGAGCTCGCCGTCAACGAGGACGTCAATACGCGCAAGGGCGTGGAGCGCATCTGCCGCGCCGCGCTCGACTTCGCCCGCAAGAAGGGCGTGAGCACGGTCTGGATGAGCGACAAATCCAACGCCATGCGGCACGCGGGCGGGCTGTGGCAGCGGGTGTGGAAGGAGCTCGCCGCCGAGTATTCCGATCTCGAGCTGCGGCACATGTACGTGGACGTGCTCGCGATGCAAATGGTGCTGCGCCCCGAGATGTTCCGGGTGGTGGTGACCAACAACCTCTTCGGCGACATCCTCACCGATCTCGGCGCGGGCATCGCGGGCGGTCTGGGCTTCGCGGCGAGCGCGAACCTGCACCCCGGCAAGATCGGCCTCTTCGAGCCGGTGCACGGCAGCGCGCCCGACATCGCGGGGACCGGCAAGGCCAATCCCATCGCCACCTTCCTCACCTGCGCGCTCCTCCTCGAGCACCTGGGCCACGACGCCGAGGCGGGGATCGTGGAGAAGGCGGTCGAGCTGGCGGTCGCCGAAAACTTCCTTCCCCCCGACGTCGGGGGCGACAAGACCACGCGGCAGGTGGGAGATTTCGTGCGTGCCGAGGTCAGGAGGCTCGCATCCACGTGAACCCGGAAACCCTGCGGATCCTGCTCATCTTCGGGCTGCTCGGACTCGTCGTCCTCCGCAATCTGCGCGGCTTCGTGCACTTTCTCGTCCCCGGCGCCGTGCGCTACCGGATCCTCGCCCGCGAGGGCGAGATCATGGACCCGGCCGTGCGGATCATGGGA
>DATGOH010000280.1:0-2649 GCA_035306165.1 Ferdinandcohnia sp. | reverse complement strand
GGAACCGTGCGGGGCGTGATCGAGGCCTGCGAGCGCGGCGAGGTCCGGGGGAAGGTCTCCGAGGCGATCCTCGCCGCCCGCGACCGGCTGGAGAAGAACCGCGCCCTGGTGCGGCTGCACGACGACCTCGAGCTCGACCGGGGGCCGGGGGATCTCGCCCGCCGCACGCCCGACGCCGCGAAGGTGCAGGCCCTCTTTCGCGAGCTGGAGTTCTACGCCCTCCTGCGCGAGCTGCCGGCCGTGCTGGGCCAGGTGGGGGTTCCCTACCTCGAGCCGGCGCCGGCGGTGGCCAGCGCCGAGGCATCCTTCGCGCTGCCTCCCACCGAGATCGTGCAGGGCGCCGAGGCTTTCGAGAAGCTGCTCGGCCGCGTGCGCGGCGCGAAGCGCATCGGCCTGCGCCTCGCACCGCCGGAGGAAAAGATCCACTTCGCCCAGGTGGCGGGGGTGGCGCTGGCCTTCCCGGGCGAGGCGAGCGCCTACGTTCCTCTGGCGCACCAGGGGCTGTTCGAAGCGCGCGCCGGCGAGCCGGAGAAGTGGCTCGCGGCGATCGTCGAGGCCGTGGGCGACACGCCGTGGTACGGCGTCCAGACCAAGCGCGACCTGGTGCTGCTCGACTGGCAGGGGCTCTCCCTCCCGCCGCCGTCGGGCGACGCCGAACTCGCCGCCTACCTCCTCAATCCCGCGCGGCGCACCTTCGACATCGTCGACCTGGCCCAGGAGAAGCTCGGCGCGAGCCTGCGCGAATGGGGCGCGATCGCCGGTACCGGCAAGGACCGCCGCCCCTTCGCCACCCTCGATGCCGAGGTGGCGGGCGGATGGCTCGCCGAGAGCGCGGCCTGCGCGGTGGCGGTGGAGGAACGGCTCGTTCCGGAACTCGAGGCGGCCGGCCTGCTCGCGATCTACCGGGAGCTCGAACTTCCGGTGGCGCACCTGCTCGCGCGGATGGAGTGCCACGGCGTGAAGCTCGACCGGGAGGCGCTCGTCTCGCTCGGCAAGGAGGTGGATGCCCGCCTCGCCGAGGTGCTCGCGGAGTGCCACCGGGTGGCGGGGCGGGAGGTCAACGTGGCCTCCCCCAAGCAGCTCGCCCAGCTCCTCTTCGAGGAGCTCGGCCTGCCCGTCCTGAAGCGGACCAAGACCGGCCCCTCCACCGACCACGAGGTGCTCGAGAAGCTCGCCGAGCAGCACCCGCTGCCGAAGCTCGTCCTCGAGCACCGCATGCTCGCCAAGCTGAAGGGAACGTACATCGATACCCTTCCCCTCCTCGTGGAGCGGGACGGCCGGCTGCACACCACCTTCGACCAGACCGGCACCGCCACGGGGCGGCTCGCCTCCAACAACCCCAACTTGATGAACATCCCCATTCGCACCGATCTCGGCCGTCGGATCCGCAAGGCCTTCGTGGCCGAGGAGGGGAATCGCCTCCTCACCGCCGACTACTCGCAGATCGAGATGCGGGTGCTGGCGCACGTGACCGGCGACCAGGGGCTCATCCGGGCGCTGCGCGAAGGGGCGGACATCCACCGTCGCACCGCCGCGGAGATCTTCGGCGTGACGGAAGCCGAGGTGCGCCCCGAGCAGCGCGACGTGGCCAAGATGGTGAACTACGCCGTGGCCTACGGCCTCTCGCCCTACGGCCTGTCGACGCGGTTGGACATCCCGGCGAAGGAGGCGGCGCAGATCATCGGCCGCTACTTCGAGCGGTACGCCGGCGTGAAAGCCTGGATCGACCGCGTGGTCGAACAGGCGCGCGAGAAGGGATACGTCACCACCCTCGAGGGGCGTCGGCGTTTCCTTCCCGACCTGCGCTCGCGCAACCCCAACCTGCGCCAGGCCGCCGAGCGGGCCGCCATCAACATGCCCATCCAGGGCACCGCCGCCGACATCATGAAACGCGCCATGATTCGGGTCGACCAGGCGCTGACGAAGGCCGGGAGCGGCGCGCGCATGTTGCTGCAGGTGCACGACGAGCTCGTCCTCGAGGTTCCCGAGGCGGAGGTGGACGCGGTCTCCGCCCTCGTCCGCGAGGGCATGGAGGGGGCCGCCGATCTCGACGTGCCCCTGGTCGTCGAAATCAAGACCGGGCGCACCTGGGAGAAGTGACGGATCCCGGTTCCGCCCCCGAAACGGAAGTCCCGCGGCGACGGCGATCGCCCGGATCGCGGCGATGGCGACCAGCCCGATCGCGGCGGCAGGGATTGCGCGTGCGCGCTGCTCTGGGATCCGGTGTGCGACGCGCGCGGCAACCGCTACCCGAACGCGTGCGCTGCGCGGTGCGAGGGGGTGACGGACGTCGGCCCCTGCCGCTGACGCACGGTCGCGCATGGGTTCGCGGGGCGCTCCGGCAGCGGGCCGCCCTTTTTCGTGCGCGGATCAGTGGAGCACCTGGCCGCCGGAGGGCGGGGGCTCCTCGTCGTCCGAGGGATCAGGGGGCTCCGGCTTGCCGGGGCCCTGGAGCTCGGCCGCATCGAGCGCCTGCTCCATCCGCTCCAGCCAGGCCAGCTCCTCCGCTTCCTCGGCCTCCATCTGTGCGAGGCGCCGGCGCCGCCGGCGCCAGGTGAAGGCGCCGCCCACCACCAGGACCACCGCGGCCCCGGCGAGGAGGAGTTCGGTGTCCATGAAGAGGGCGAGCCAGCCATAGCGACGCTGCAG
>DATGOH010000279.1:0-6576 GCA_035306165.1 Ferdinandcohnia sp. | reverse complement strand
CTACTCGATGGAACTCGTTCTCAGCCGGCGTTCCGTCGTGGTGGTCGCCGTGATCACACCGCTCTTCGTGATCCTGATGGTCGCGCTGACGGTGACCGAGGTGACCACGCGGGCCCCGCCGCTCCTCGATCCGCCTCCGGTCGACCGCACGCTCCCTCGGCCACCGCCTTGACGCATCAGGCGTTGGATCGCGTCGGCTCGCGACGACGCATCCGGGACTGCGGCCCGAGCACGTAGAAGAACCAGCCGGTCGCCATCCCGAAGGCGATGTGCGCCACCCAGTCCCAGCCGCGGTCGAGCAGCGACCACCAGGGGTCCATGTCCTGCAGGATCCCGAACAGGGGCGGCACGAGCAGAATCGTGTCCACGAAAGCCGACGAGAGACCGAGGCCGAGGCCCGCCACCACGCAGGTCGCGAGCCGCGGAACGAAGATCGCGCTGCCCACGAACCAAGCGAAGGCGCCCGACCATGCCAAGGCCACGATCTGGTTGACGATCACCCCGAGCACGTACGTGAGCGCGGTGGGAGCGTGCAGTGCCGCAGCCCCTTGCACGAAGGCCGCGATCACCTGCAGCGGCCACGTCCACGGAAAACCGCGAAAGGCGACCGCGTAGGCGAAGAGCCAGACCGCGAGGAAGGCGAGGCCTCCGAGCTGCCCCGCGAGGAGCGCCGGTCCGATCCCACCGCGCCTGGACGAGCAGGTGCCCTCGACTGCAATCGTCGTTTCCATGGCGTTGCATCCCCCGCGCATGAGCCACCGGCATGATTTGCATTCCTCCGACGATTCGCAGCGATCCCACGCCCGTTTTTCGAAAGCGAACGTCGACGCGCCGCGGTATGTTCGCCTCATGTTGACGACGCTCGTCGTCGTGCTCGGCCTTCTCTCCGCCGACGCCCATGCCGAACCCCTCGGCTCGAGGATCGGCTGGGAAGAAGCGCTCGAACGGGCGCGTCGCACGCCGGGGGTCTCGGCCGCCGGCCGCGCCGCGAACGAGAAGCGCGCGCTGGACGAAAGCGTCGGTGGCCTGGGAAATCCCGAGGTCGGCCTCGCCGCCGGCGTGCGGAAAGGCGAGCCCGATAGCGGCTTCGAGGGCGAGGTCTCCATCGTCCAACCGATCCCGCTCTCGTCGCTCGGTGCCGAGCGGCGCACCGCTGCGCGCGCCGAGACGAAGGTGCTCGACGTCCAGGCGCGCGCGCTCCGCCTCCAGCGCAGCCTCGAGGTGGCCGAAGCCTGGGTCCTGCTGCACGCCACGCAGCGCGTCCTCGAGGAAACGGAGGCAGCGGTCGCGCTCGCCGACGAATTCCTCGACGGCGTCGAACGCGGATCGCGCGCGGGCATCTTCACCGCGGACGAGGTCGCCTCGGCCCGAGCCCACGCCGCGCGCGCCCGGCTCGCCCGCCTCGACGCCGAGGGTGAGGCCTTCGACCGCGGTGTCGAGCTCGCGCGGCTGACCCTGCATCCGGGACCGCTCCCCCTGCGCACCGATGGGCCCCTCCCCCACGCGGATCTCCCTCCCGCGATGGAGTGGGCCGATCGGCTCCGGCCCGAGCGCCTCCCGCCCGTCCTCGTGCCGATCCTGCAGGCGGAGGCGGCCCGCGCGCGACTGCGGGAGCAGGAGGTCGCGGGTCGGACCATCTGGCTCGGCGTCGGCGCCGCGGCCATCCGCGAAGCGGAGGAGAGAGCGCTCGTCGGGACGCTCAGCTTCGGTCTGCCCCTCTTCGAAAGGAACCAGCGGGAACGCGGTCAGCTCCTCGCGGAGGCGCGCGCGGAGGAGGGCCGGGGCGAGGAGGCCCGGGCCACGGCGCACACGCTGGCATCGTCGTTGATCCACGAGGTCGAGCACACCGAGGAAGTGTTCCGCCTGGTGAACGACTTCCTCCTCCCCTCCGCCGAGGAGAGGCTTCGCCTGATCCGCCTTTCCTTCCAGGTGGGCGAGACCACCATCCTCGAGGTCCGGCAGGCCCAGGAGGAGCTGCTGGACGTCCGCATCCGCTTGCATCGGGCCCAAGCCGCACGCGCTCTCGCACGGCTCCGGCTCGCCTTCTTCCTCGAGGCCGTCCCATGAGACCGCGTCGAACCGCCGCCGTCCTCTGCGCGATCGCGGCTGCGGCCTGCGCTTCGGAGCCCGCACCACCCGCCGCCCCCGAGGCGGATCGGCCTTCGAGCCGTTCCGTTCCCTGGGCCATTGCCCGCGATGCCTCCGGCCTCGCCCTCCTCGACGCGCCCGCGACCGTGGTCGGGCCCGCCGACGCGGAGGCGTCAATCGGCCCGCCCGCGCGCACCCGCGTGGAGAAAGTGCACGTGCAGGTCGGCGATCCCGTGGAGGCGGGCCAGGCCGTCGCCGAAGTCGTGATGCCCGAGATCGTGGAGGCCGCCGGCCGGCTCGCAGCCGCCAAGATCCGCATCGAGGCGCAGAGCCGGCAGCGGCAGCGATTGCTCGCCCTGCAAGAGCACGGCCTGGCCCGCACCGCCGATCTCGCCGAGGCGGAGACCGCCCTCGCGGAAGCCCGGGCGGAACGCACGGCGGCGCTCGCAATTCTGCAGGGCGCCGGTCTTTCGGAGGACGACGCCCAGGCGATGCTGGACCGCCGGGGCAGCGTCACCCTGCGCAGCCCCATCGCCGGCGTGGTCCTGTCCGTCCAGGCGCCCATCGGTTCGATCCACGAAGGCGGAGGCGAGCCCCTCGTCCGCATCGGCGCCGCGACCTCGGGCCGCGTGGTCGCGCGAACGAGCGTCTCCCTTCCCGAGGGAGCCTCCTTCGTCTGGCTCTCTCCCGGGCGGCCACCCATCCCGCTCGAACTCCGCGCCTCCTCCCCGCTCGTGGATCCGCGCGACGGTAGTCGCGAGCACTTCTTCGAGCCCGCCGAGCCCATCCCGCCGGGGCTTGCGGGGAAGGTGCGGATCCTCCTTCCCGAGGGAACCCGGCTGACCGCCATCCCCGCTCGCGCCCTCTTCCTGCGCGACGGCCGTGCCTTCGTCTACGCCCAGGCGCCCGAGGGCGTGCGCGAAGTGGAGGTTCGGGTGCTCTCGTCGTCGGGCTCCGAAGCCCTGGTCGAAGGGCTCGAGCCCGGCGCGAAGGTGGCGGCCGACGCGGGCCGCTACGCGGCGAGCCGAGCGACGGAGGCGCCGTGATCGAGCGCATCGTCCACGCATCGGTCGTGCACCGGCGCTGGGTCGTCGGATGCGCGGCGCTCGTCTGCCTGGTGCTCGCTTTCTTCGCCCTGCGCCTTTCCTTCGACGCGCTCCCCGACGTCACGCCCAACCAGGTCCAGATCCTCACGCGGGCGCCCGGCCTCACACCCGAGGAGGTCGAGCGGCTCGTGACCCGGCCCATCGAGGCCGCGCTCGGGGGGATGCCGGGCCTGGTCACGCAGCGAAGCACGTCGCAATCGGGGCTGTCGGAGGTCGTCGCCGTCTTCGAGGACCGCGCCGATCCCTACCGGGCCCGGCAGCTCGTCCAGGAGCGACTCGCCACCGTGTCGGTCCCGGCGGGAGTCGATGCGCCCGAGCTCGGCCCGCTCTCCGGCGGGTTGGGCGAGATCTTCCAGTTCATGGTGGAGTCGCCCCAGCGCACGCCGGCCGAGCTCCTCGAACTCGTGCTCACCCGCGTCGCTCCCATCCTCCGCGCCGTGCCCGGCGTGGTCGAAGTGAATCCCTGGGGAGGCGAGGAGCGGACCCTCGCGGTGGACGCCGACCCCTACCGCCTGGCCGCGCGCGGGATCTCGCTAAAGGAGCTTCGGGAAGCGCTCGAAAAGGCGACGGGCAGCGCGGGTGGCGAGAGCCTCCCGGCGGGCGGGAACCGTGCCCTCCTGCGCGGCGTCGCCCGGCCGCAGGATCCCTCCGAACTCGCCCAAGCGGTGATCCATCGCACGGACGACGGCGAGGTGGTGCGCGTGGGGGACGTGGCCTCGATCGGCTGGGGGGCTCTGCCAAGACTCGGGACCGCCTCGGCGGACGGCAGAGGCGAAGTCGTCTACGTCATGGCCCTCATGCTGCGCGGCGAGAACGCGCTCGAGGTGATCCGCCGCATCCACGCGGTGATGCCCGAGGTCGAACGGTCCTTGCCCGACGACGTCGCGATCCGCGTGGTCTACGACCGCAGCGCCTTGGTCCGGGCCACCTTGCGCACCGTCGCCCGCAATCTCGCCGAGGGTGGCCTCCTCGTCGTCGGCGTCCTCTTTCTCATGCTCGGGAGCCTGCGCGCGGGTTTGTTGGTCGCGACGGCGATCCCCTTCTCCATGCTCTTCGCCGCCGCAGGGATGGTGGTCTTCGGCATCCCCGGCAACCTGATGAGCCTGGGCGCCATCGATTTCGGTCTGCTCGTCGACGGCGCCGTCGTGATGGTGGAGGCGATCTTCCGCAACCTCGACCCCCGCAAGAATCCCGAAGCGGAGGTGCTCGCGAGCGCGCGGGATCGGCAGCTTTACGTCGCGCGGGTGGCGACCGCGGTGGCACGACCCGTCTTCTTCGCCGTGGTCGTCATCCTCCTCGTCTATCTGCCGATCGTCACCCTCACCGGCGTGGACGGGAAGATGTTCCGCCCCATGGCGCTCACGATGGTTTTCGCGCTCGGGGGCGCCCTCGTCTACTCGCTCACCGTCGTCCCGGCGCTCGCGAGCTGGGTGCTCCGCCCCAAGGACGTGCCGCGCCGCGATCCCCCGCTCATCCGGCTGGTCGACGCGATCTACGGGCGCATCCTTCCGCGCACCCTCTCGCGACCCGTCCTCGTCGCGGGCATCGCGATCGCGATCCTCGGCGCGAGCGTCGTGGTCTTCACGCGCCTGGGGACCGAGTTCATCCCCCAGCTCGACGAGGGCGACCTCGTCCTGCAGGTCGCGCGCTCCCCCGCCGTCTCCATGGAAACGGCGGTGCGCGAAGCGAGCCACCTGGAATCCGTCCTCCTCGACGCCGCGCCCGAGGTGATCCAGGTGGCGTCCCGGATCGGCAGCCCGGCCGTCGCCACCGATCCCATGGGAATCGAGGAGAGCGACATCTTCATCCGCCTCGCACCCCGTGATCGGTGGCGCAAGGGTCTGACCCGCGAGGCGCTGATCGCCGAGCTGGAGCGGGCGATGGAGGAGCGCGCCCCGGGGGGCGAACACGCCTTCACGCAGCCCATCCAGATGCGTTTCAACGAGATGGTCGGCGGCGAGACCACCGACGTGGCCCTCAGCATCTTCGGCGAAGATCTCGAACTCCTCCGCCAGCTCGCCGAGGCGGCGCGGGACGCCATTGCCGGGATCGAGGGCGCGAGCGACGTGAGGGTCCTCACGCCGCCGACGGTGACGATGCTGGAGGTCGTTCCCGATCCGCTGGCCGCCGTGCAGGCCGGACTCACGGCGCAGGAGATCCTCGATGCCGTCTCCGCCATCCGCGTCGGCCTGCCGGTGGGCAGCACCTGGCAGGGACCGATCGAGATCCCCATCGTGCTGCACGTGGGTCGCGAGACGAGCGCCTTCGATCTGGGGAGCCTCCCGATCGTCGCGAGGGGCGGTCGCCTCGTCCCGCTCGCGCAGGTGGCGCAGGTGCGGACGGTGGAGACGCCGTCCTCCATCAGCCACGACGAGGGCCAGCGGCGCATCGTGGTGGGCTTCAACGTTCGAGGCGCCGATCTCGGCCATGTGGCCGATCGGGCGCAACGAGTCGTCGAGCCGATCCTCGACCCGCAGGAGGGGATCCGCTGGGCCTGGGGCGGGCAGATCGAAAACCTCGTCCACGCTCAGCGCCGGCTCGCCGTCGTCGTCCCGATCGTGCTGGTGGCCATCGCCGTCCTGCTGGTCTCCACCTTCCATCAGGTGCGTCCGGCTCTGATCCTCCTGCTGCAGATCCCCTTTGCCACGGTCGGCGGCGTCTGGGCGCTGTGGCTTCGGGGCATGCCGCTGTCCATCTCCGCGATCATCGGTTTCATCGCCCTGAGCGGCATCGCCACCCTCAACGGCGTGGTGCTCATGCACCGCCTGCTCGAGAACGAGCGCCGAGGGCTGTCCGCGCGCGAGGCGGCGCGCGACGCGGCGCTGCGCCGCGTGCACCCCGTGCTGATGACGGCGCTGGTCGCCGGGCTGGGCTTTTTGCCCATGGCGACGGCCACGGGAATCGGCGCGGAGGTGCAGCGTCCGCTCGCCACCGTGGTGGTGGCCGGCCTGGTCACCTCCACCGCGCTCACCTTGCTCGTGCTACCGACGATTTTTCCCTGGTTCGAACGCCGGCGGTGAAGCCCACGCGAACTCGAGGCGCCGCTCGTCCTCGATCCGGATGTGCTCGCCCTGCGCGAGCGGGATGTCCACCAGTTCGCGCGCGTGGAGCGAGCGCGGCCTCAGGTCGCGCGGATCGGTGACGACCTCCACCTCGTGCAGGATCTGCAGCTCCTGCTCGGGATCCGCGGCGAAGAAGTTGGAGGTGAATTCCAGCAAGAGGGGTCGCTGTTCTTCGGCGGGCATGGCGGTGAGGACGAGCCGGATGCACGACGCGCCGCGCTCACCCTTCTTGCAGGGAACCCACTCCCGGGCCGAGACCCGCACCTCCATCTCCACCGGGATGCCGCCGAGCCCCGGGACGCGAACCTCGTCGCGGGCCG
>DATGOH010000278.1:0-4174 GCA_035306165.1 Ferdinandcohnia sp. | reverse complement strand
GGTTGTATGCAACCACATCCCGGAGCGCGCGCTCGTCTTCGACGATGAGGATTTTGGCTCTCATCCCCTTGTCACTCCCGCCACTCCGGTCACCAGTAGCACGCGCTTGCTCAGACAGCCGAGAGGAACTCGTCGTTGTCTTCAAATTCCTTCAGCTTGCCGAGAAGCTTCTCCATCGCCTCCGCTGGCTTGTAGTTCGAAAGCGCCATCCTCAGGAGTCGAATCTTTTCGTACTCCTTCTCGGTGAAGAGCTTTTCTTCCTTCCGCGTGCCGGACTGCGGGATGTTGATCGCCGGGAAGATCCGCTTCTCGGAGAGCGCCCGGTCGAGGGTGACCTCCATATTGCCGGTGCCCTTGAACTCCTCGAAGATCACCTCGTCCATCCGCGAGCCGGTGTCGATGAGCGCGGTGCCGATGATGGTGAGCGAGCCACCCTCCTCGCAGTTGCGCGCCGCGCCGAAGATCCGCTTCGGCTTCTCGAGCGCCTTGGAGTCGACGCCGCCCGAGAGCGTCCGGCCCGAGGACTCGACCTCCTTGTTGTAGGCGCGGGCGAGACGCGTGATCGAGTCGAGGAGGATCACCACGTCCTTGCCCTGCTCCACCAGCCGCCGCGCGCGCTCGAGCGTCATCTCCGCCACCTTGAGGTGATCCGCCGAGGAGCGATCGGAAGAGGAGGCGAGCACCTCGCCCTTGATCGATCGGCGCATGTCGGTGACCTCCTCGGGGCGCTCGTCCACGAGGAGAACCATCAGATACGCGTCGGGATGGTTCTTCGTGATCGCCTGCGCGATGCGCTGGAGCATGATCGTCTTGCCGGTCTTGGGCGGCGCGACGATCAGCGCCCGCTGGCCGAAACCGATGGGCGCGATGAGGTCGATCACCCGCGTGGTGTATTCGTCGGGCGTGGTCTCGAGACGGATCCGGCGGACCGGATCGATCACGGTGAGGCTGGAGAAGTCCGGCCGGTTCCACGCCTCCTCGGGCGGGAGGCCATCGACCGCATCCACGCGCTGGACGACGAGCTTGCCGCGGTTGACCGCCTGCGCGCTGATGAGCGAGCCGGGCCGCAGGCGGAGCTTCTGCACGAGATGCTTGGGGATCTCGGGGTCTTCGGGGGAGGGGAGGAAGTTCTTCGCGGCGTTGCGCAGGTAGGCGTTCTGTCCCTTGACGTCCGTATCGAGCACGCCTTCCACGGGGACGAGCTGCGCCTGCGCGACCTCCTGGCCCCCGGCCGCGCCGCCGCCACGACGCCCGCGGCGACGGCGGCGCCTCTTGCTCCTGCCCGGTTCCGTGGAGCCCGAAGGCTCGGTGGCGCCCTGCGCCGCAGCGCCATTGGCCGGCATGGACGCAGTGTGTTCGGCGGCCTGCGCGGAAGTCGTCGTCTCAGCAGTTTCGTTCATTGCCATGGTTCAGCTTTCGTACTTGGGCAGTTCGCTTCGTTCGAGGCCGCCGCATCGCAGGCGGCCGTTGTCTTGGTCAGGGTGCCGAGCGTTCCCACGCGCGTCTCCGAGAGGCCGCGGGAAGACCAGGCGAGGGAAGGGCGCAAATGCATCGTGCAGCGCGTGGAGCGGACCACTCCCCGGGTTTCCTCTGGGTTGGAATTCGCCCAGGCATCACGTAGACGCCCGGTGCCGCTCATCCGAAACCATGGAAATCCGTACGGCGAATCTGCCTCCCCTTCTCCATTCGGCAGATTCCGCGAGTCGCCAGCGATCGCCCGGGCCGACGCAGGGCGGGCCGTCGGAGAACCCTCCGGGCGATGCCACGCGGCTCCTATAACACGGGTTCCACCGGATCACAACCGATCGGGGCGGTCGGCCCACCACGCCACCGGAGAAAGCGCCCACAGACCCGATCCATTCCAGAGAAGAATCGGAACGGGCACCGCGGCCCGCAAGAGGTCACCGAGCGGCCCATCGAGGGTGGCGCGGCTCGTCATCGCCGCGGTGAGCAGCGAGGGCGTGGGAGCGTAGACGCGGTAGCGCACGGTGGCGTCCTCGTCGAGACCCGCTTCGATCCGCGCGGTGCGCACGGCCGCGGCGAGGCCGCCGAGGTCGTGGACCAGCCGGCGCTCGTTCGCCTGGGCGCCGGTCCATACGCGACCGCGCGCGACGGCATCCACCTCCTCGATCGACAGCCCCGTTCCTTGCGCGGTCGCGTCGAGGAAATCCAAGTAAAGGGAATCGACCGTCTCCTGGATCGATCCCCGCATCCCTTCCGTCCAACCCGTGCGCCACGAGAGGATGTCCGCCTGCGCGCCGCGCTTTTCCACGTGGCTGCCCACCTCGATCTTCTCCATCAGGCCCTCGACGTTCGGCTTGAGCCAGAAGACGCCGATCGAGCCAGTGTAGGTCATGGGCGTGGCGAAGACGCGTTCCGCACCGATCGCGGCGAAATACCCTCCCGAAGCCGCGACGTCGCCCATCGCGGCCACGACCGGCTTTCGCTGCGCCGCTTCCCGCACGGCCCGCCAGATCCTCTGGGAGGCGCCCGCGTCGCCCCCGCCCGAGTCGATCCGCAAGACGATGGCGCGGACGGAGGTGTCGGCGACGGCGCGGCGCAACGCCGAAACGACCGAGCGATCGCCGGTGGTCGGGACGAAGCCGAAGGGATCCGAGCTGCCGGCGACGATGGTTCCGGTGATCGGGATGACGGCGATCTCGGGCGGCTCGGACCAGTGCGTCCAGGCGGCGGGGCGGAGGCTACGGTCGAAGGTGCGCACCTCCCGCCCGATCCAGGCGGAGAGCACGCGGGGAAGCTCGTCGCGATAGGCGATCTCGTCCACCCACCCCGCTTCGCGGGCGCTGCGGGCGCTGCGCAGGCCGACCTCCAAGCGCTGGCGAACCACGTCCTCGGGCATCCCCCGCGCGCGCGACAGCGCGGCGACGTAGCGATCGAAGAGGTCGTCGAGGAGCGAGACCATCACCTCGCGCTGGGCCTCGTCGATCGACGAGCGCGTCAGGGCGTCGGGCGCCGTCTTGTAGGCGCCGATGCGCACGACCTCCACGTGCACGCCGATGGCGTCGAGGGTGGAGGCGAAGAAGTCGGCGCGGGAGGCGAAGCCGTTGATGGTGAAGGCGGCGGGAGGCGAGGCGACCACCCGTTCCGCGGCCGCCGCCACGAGATACGTCGCGTCGTCGCCCCCCTCGAGGTAGGCGAGGACCTTCTTCCCGCGCGCGCGCAGTTCGAGCACGGCCTGGTGCAGCTCCCACGCGTTGCCCAGGCCGAGGGGAAGGGGCTCGCGCAGGTCGAGGATCACGCCCTCCACACTGGAATCGCGGCCGAGGGCTGCGAGACCCTCGACTGCGTCGATCATCGGATCGCGGGGCGCGCGCGAGAAGGAGAGGAGGCTGGGACGGGCCGCGAAGACCTCGTCGAGCCGCACCACGGCGAAGCGGCTTCCGGGGCGTCGGCGCACGTCGCGGTGCGCGGGCGGACCGAGCGTGGCGGCGGCGACCCAGCCCCAGGCGTCGTCGCCCTCGGTGCGCAGGAGCGGCGCCCCCTCCACGGACAGCGCGCCCGCGCCCAGCCGCAGGCCGAACTGGACGGCCTCGGGACCGGTGTCGATGCGGTGGGTATAGCCGCCGAAGAGGCGGAGGCCCGGAAGGAGTTCGGCGACCACCGTCGCGCCGAGCGCCGTCGAGTCGAAGCCGTGGGGGAGAAAGTCGTCCTCCCCGCCGAGCACTTCGGCCTCCGCGGCGATCGTGAGCCAGTCGCCGAGGGGGCGCAGGCCGAGCCCGAGCACGTAGGCGCGGGCGAGCCGCCTTCCGTTGAAGCGGGTCGCGTCCGCGTCGCGCAGGGTGAAGGCGAGGCTGAGCGCGCGGCTCGGGCGGCTCAGAAGGCCCACGTCCCAGGTGGTGGAATCGTCGAGCGGCCCGCCCGAGAAGAGGTGCGCGCTCGCGCCGAGCGCGAGGCGGCGGTCGCCGACCGCCAGCGACCAGGTGGTGCGCCGGTGCGACCGCAGGCCCACCGGCTCCGGCTCGAGCCACTCGAAGGCGAGGCCGAAGCCGAGGAGATCGAAGAGCGGAAGTCCGAAGTAGAGGCCGTCGCCGTCGATGCCCGTGCGGCCTTCGCCCTCCTGGTGGAGGTAGCGAAGCGCGGGACCGCGCTGCATGGCCAGGCCCGCGGGATTGATCACGGAGGCGGCCGGGCCGTCCTCGAGGGCGATGGAGGT
>DATGOH010000277.1:0-2570 GCA_035306165.1 Ferdinandcohnia sp. | reverse complement strand
GGCACTCCCAGATTCGTTGTGAGGACCAGTGCTACGAGCGGGCCACCGTCCGGTTCTTCGAGAACGTGCTCGGCGACCGCGGCAATTGGATCCAGCTCGACCTGCGCGGCGGCGAGGGATCGAATCGGATGGCGATCGGCGCTCGGGTGGAGGTGGAGACGAGAGGGGGAAAGCAGGTGCAGCAAGTGGGCGGGGGGTACGGGCACTACGGCATCCAGCACGAGCATGCGCTCCACTTCGGCCTGGGCGAGGCACGCACGGCCAAGGTGACGATCCATTGGCCGGACCGCGCCCGCAGCACGACGCGCTTCACCGCGCAGGCCGGATACCGCTACCGGGTCGAGCAGGGCATGCCTCCGAAGGCGCTCCGCTGAGGCGCGATACGTCGCGGGGACGGCGTTCGCATGGTTAGAATCCTTCGCCTGGGAGGAACGTTTGGCGCGACCGAGCCACCTTGAGACGATCGAGACCGCCTCGGGCGAGCGGAGGGCGGCCGCCCAGGGCATGCTCGACGTCGCGCGCATCGCCCGCGAGGCGATGCGCGACGTGGATCTCGAAGCCGTGCTCCAGCGGATCACGGAGCAGGGCCTCGCGCTCGGAGCGGTCGCCGCCTGGCTCTATCGCTACGCGGGGGCGGAGGGGCTGTTGCACCGGGCCGCCAGTTGGAGGGTGCCCGAGGACGCCGTCGCCTGCCCCGCGTCGCTGCCCGCCGATGCGCCCGACCTCCTCGCTCTCGCCCTTCGCACCTGCGAGGTCCACGTGGTCGAGGACCTGGACGGTCTAGCGCCCGGCTCCCCGGATCGCCGTTGGATCGAAGTGGTCGACGGGCGAAG
This sequence comes from Ferdinandcohnia sp., assembly GCA_035306165.1. Lineage (GTDB taxonomy): Bacteria > Myxococcota > Myxococcia > Myxococcales > Vulgatibacteraceae > ZC4RG40. The sequence continues at coordinate 1,737 of DATGOH010000277.1, read as the reverse complement.
CATGATCGTGGTGCCCCTGGTCTTCCAGGAGAGCGCCTTCGGCGTGCTCGCCTGGGTCTTCGACGGACCGCGCCAGCCGTCGGCGCACGAGCGCGAGGTCTATCGCATCATGGGCGAGTTCTTCGGCCTCGCGGCGCTGCACGCCGAAGCGCACCGGCAGCTCGTGCGCGAGATCGAGGAGCGCAAGCGCGTGGAGCGCGAGCGGGAGCGCCTCCTCGCCATGGTGGAGAAGGAGCGGGTGTGGCTCCGCTTCATGATCGAGCGATCGCCGGTGGCGGTGGTGATGATGCGTCCGGGCGGCCAGGTGCTGTGGAACGCGGAGGCGGAGGCCCTCCTCGGTCGGTCCATCGATCCGCACGGCGGCCTCGAGCAGTTCGCCGGCGCGGTGCGGCTGCCCTCGGGCCGCATCCTCGGCAAGGATCGCAAGCTCGGCTGGGACTTGGCCACGAGCCCGCTCTTTGTGAACGCCGAGGCCACCATCCTCCGCGCGGACGGCGAGGAGATCCCCGTCTTCGGCACACTCGGCTACCTGCACGACGATCGTGGGCGGTTGGTGGGCGGCGTGGCCATCTTGCAGGACATGCGGCCGATCAAGGAGCTCGAGAAGCTCCGGCAGGAGTGGACCTCGGTGGTCGCCCACGACCTGCGCCAGCCCACCACCCTCATCCATACCTACGCGAGCCTTCTCGCCCGCTCGGATCTCGACGACAAATCGCGGGAGAAGGTGGAGCACATCCTCACGAGCACCCGGCAGCTCGAGCGGATGGTCGCGGATCTCCTCGACGCGTCGTTGCTCGAATCGCGCCACCTCAAGCTCGAAAAGGAGCCCACCGACATCGCCGCCCTCTGCGCGAGCATCGGCGAAAAGCTCCTCGCGAAGCTGGGCGACCGCCAGTTCAGCCTGCGCGTGGAGGGGGAGCCCTTCCTGGTGGATGTGGATCCGACGCGGATCGAGCAGCTCGTGGGCAACCTGGTCAGCAATGCGGTCCGCTACGGCTATCCCGAAAGCCCCATCGAGATGCGGCTGCGCTTCGTTTCGAACGAGCGGGAGGTGGAGTTTTGCATCACCAACCGCGGCGAGGGGATCGCGCCGGAGCAGATGACCTCCCTCTTCGAGCGTTTCAGCCGCGGATCGCGCGCACGCGGGAGCGTGGGCCTCGGGCTGTACATCGCCAAGGGGATCGTCGAGGCCCACGGGGGACGCATCTGGGCGGAAAGCGAGCCGGGCGAGCGGACGACCTTCTTCTTCCGCCTGCCCGCCGAGGCGGAATCGGGCGCCTGACCCGTTTCCGCCCCGGCATCGCGAAGGCGCGGCTCAGCGCCGGTCGATGCTGGTGTACGAGCGCGGCGGCTCGCCCAGATAGATCTGGCTCGGCCGGAAGATCCGGTTGTTCTCGAGCTGCTCGAGCCAGTGCGCCAGCCAACCCGCGACGCGCGCGATGGCGAAGACCGGCGTGAAGAGATCGGTGGGGATGCCGAGCTTCTGGTAGACCAGGCCCGAGTAGAAGTCGACGTTGGGGTAGATGCCCTTGTCCCCCACGCGCTTTTCCATCTCCTCCTCGAGCTTGACCGCGATGTCGTACAGCGGCGTGGAGCCGTAGCGCGCGAAGAGCTGCTCGGCGAGCTTCTGCAGGATCTTCGCCCGCGGATCCTTGACCTTGTACTCGCGGTGGCCGAAGCCCGGGATCTTCCGCTTGGCGGCCATGGCCTTGTCGAGCCAGGGCACCACGTTCTCCA
>DATGOH010000276.1:0-6840 GCA_035306165.1 Ferdinandcohnia sp. | reverse complement strand
GGCCGACGAGCGGAAGATCCCCCTGCGCATGGAGGCCGACCTCGCGCTCGGCTCGCTCGTGGCCAGCCTCTCCAGCATGCGCTGACTCCCTCCACCGCCTCCGCGGCGCGCGGGCGCTGCCGGGCGATCGGCTCGACCGCTTCCCTCCCTCGACCGGCCCCCGCCCGTGCGCTCCCCCGGAAGGCGGACCGGTCCCCAGCTTTGTCGGGTGGCGGTCGTCGGTCGGCGGTTCGGGGCGTGCGGGGCGGTGGCGGGCCTCGCCCTCGCCCTGGCCTCCCCCGCCTCCGCCCTCCCCGCCGCGGGCCTCCTGCTCGAGGGCGAGCCGGAGGAGCTCGGCGTCGGCGGCTCGCCCTTCCACGACCTGGACCTCGAGGCCCTCCGCATCGAGCGCCCCGCCCTCCTCGCCGAGCGCGATCGCGCCACCGCCCAGCTCCTGCTCGACGCGGAGACCACCCTCGCATTACGCGCCGGCGTCTGGGCGGGGACCCGCGCACACGATCGCTTCGTCGCGGTCCGCGCCCACGTCCCGTTGGCCGAACCGCTTCCCGGCGTGCGGCTGGGCGCCTTCCTCGCCCTCGAGCGGGAGGACGCGCACGCCGTGCTGCGCCGCGGCGGCACCCGCGTCTTCGATCTCGAGAAGGATCGCACCTCGCCCCTGATCGGCCTGACCACCGGCCTCCCCTTCGGCCTGCGCCTCGCCGCCGGCGCGGCGGGCATCGATCGCTGGCACCTCGAAGGTGCTTGGTCCCCGTGGCGGCCGCTCTCCCTCTGGGTCGTGCGCCGCGATCGGGGCCATCGCGAGACCGCCACGATCTCCCGCGGACTCTCCGATCGCACCCACGCCCCCCACCTCCACCTCCCCCTGGATTTCCAGCGAGCGGCCACCGAGCTCGGCGCCGCCTTCCGCCTGCGCGCCGCCTGGGCGCAGGGCGCCTTCCTTCCCGGCGATCTCCCCGGCTTCTGGCTCGAGGTCGGGGCGCGACCGCTCGACGATCTGACCCTCCGTGCCGGCGCCGATAGGGAAGGCCACCGGCTCACAGACCGCCTCGCCGCCTCCGGCACCGGCGAAATTGCCGCCGTCGATCTGCGGCTCGAGCGCATCCGTGGCTTCGCCGAGGCCGTCTGGGCGCTCGGTCCCCGCGACGACCTCCGTCTGCACGCCACGCTCGGGCGCTATCGAGCCTCCACCTGGGCCGACGAGGTCGGCACCCACGCGGCGCGGGCCTTCCTCCACGTCGACACCGACCTCGGCCTCCTCCTCGAGGGCGGCGCCGGCATCCAGGTGCTCCAGCTCGGCCTCGGATGGCGCCGCGAAAATGCTTCCGGCCCCCGATTCGCCGTCGGCGCCCAGTACCTGCGGGCCCACACCCTCCCCTCGGCGGTCGCCCTCGTCTCCTTCGTCCTCGACCGCGCCCTCGCCGAGGAATCGGTGGAGAAGGTCACCGCCCACCTGATCGGCCTGACCGGCTTTCTCGAGGTGCCCGTCGGGGAGATTCGTCTGGCCGCAGGGCTCGGGCAGCTCCTTCCCGTCGCCATGGAGCGGGAACGCGGCCCTGGCGAGGCCCCTGCGGCGCCCGGCGACCGCCGGGAGGGGCGCGGCTGGTTCGAGCGCCTCGTCGACACCCTCGAAACCACCCGTGGAGGAACGCGCCTCCTCTTCCGGGCCTCCGTGGACTTCCCATGAGAAGTCCGGCGAATATTTCGTATCACGATGCGTCCAAACCCGGCGTGAACCGACGCAACCGGAGGTCCGGTCCCATGCGCCACGCCCGCCACGCCGTCCTGGCCCTCGCCCTGGCCGTCGCCCCGCTCCCCGGAGGAGCGCGAGCGAAGGCCGCTCCTCCGAAGGCCGCCCCCGCCCTTCCGACCTGCGGTCCACTCCCGGAGATGCTCGCGGCCCGCCCCTGGCCCGACGCCGAACGGCTCCACTACGACGTCGACGTGATGGGGGCCTTCGCCGGCAAGCTGGTGCTCGTGGCCCAACCCGCCACGGGACCCGACGCCACCGAGGTCGAGGTCCGGGCGATGGCCGCCTCCAACACCTTCTTCTCGAAGGTCCGCAACATCCGCGGCCGGGCGGCGAGCCAGTTGGACGCCCGCACCTTCCTGCCGCGCGCCTATAGCGAGGAGACGCGGGAAGGTCCCAACGAGCGCAGCGCCCAGGTGCGCTTCGAGCGCTCCGGTCGGGGCAAGGCGATGTCGCTCGAGTACACGCGCAACGGCAGAAACGGCAAGAAGCGCTTCTCCCACGACCACGATGCCTTCGATCCCCTCTCCGCCTTCTACGCGCTGCGGGGCATGAAGCTCGCGGAGGGCCAGACCATCTGCTTCGACGCCTACGGCATCCGCCACCACTGGCGGGTGAGCGGGAAGGTACGGGCCAAGGAGGTGGTGAAGGTCCCGGCCGGCGCCTTCGCCGCCTACCACATCGAGGGACGCGCCTACCGGGTGGACGATCCCGCGCGCAGCCGCGAGATCCACGTCTGGATCTCCGCCGACGAGCAGCGCCTGCCCCTCGCCGCGATGGGGGTCATGGACCTCGGCCTGGTCCGGGCCCAGCTCACCCGCACCGGTGGGGAGGCGGACGAGGAGCTCCAAAAGGCCGTCGCCTCCCTGGGACCGAACCGGCCGGCCGCCAAGGCCAAGTCGGCCGCACCGCGCGTCCGCTGAGCCCCGAGGCGTCCGTTGCGGGAATCGGCCATCCCGAGGCGGCAGGCGGTCCGGCAAACGCAGCGAGGAACGACGAGAACGCGACCACGTCGAGAGCGGGCTCCTACGCCGCCCGGTTGCGGGCGAACCGCCCCGGACCGCCAAAGCCCACCTTTCCCTCGGCGCAGAGGCGGGCGAGGACGCGAGCGACACGCTCCTGCGGCAGATCGAGCCGGGCGGAGAGTTCCGCCACCGTGATCGGCGGGCCGTCGAGCGCGTCGAGGATGCGGGCGGTTTCGCCGTCCCCGCCACCCCCACCCGAGGGCCGGCCCGCGAGCGCCGCCAGGAGCTCCTCCTCGGTGGCGACCGGACGGGCGCCCATCTTGACGAGCTGCCGCGCTCCGGCGTTGTCCGCCTCGGCGTCCACGAAGGCATAGACTGGCCGGCCCATCTCCAGCGCCGCCCGGGCCGTGTGCAGGCTTCCACTCTCCGCGCTCGCGCGCACCACCACGACCGCCCGGGCCAACCCTGCGATGAGGCGGTTGCGCCGCGGGAAGAATTCCCGCCGGGCGTTCTCCCACGGAGGGAGTTCCGAGGCGAGCGCCCCACCCCCTTCGAGGATCGCCCCGAAGAGCCGCCGGTTGCGCCGCGGCAGGGGGAGGAGCACGCCGCTGCCCAGCACGGCCACCGTAGGTCCGCCCGCCTCCAGCGCGCCGCGGTGGGCTTCGGCGTCCACGCCGACGGCGCCGCCCGAGACCACCGTCAGGCCGGCCCGGGCCAGCCGGTAGCCGACCCGGCGCGCGAGCCGGAGCGCCGCCGGATTCGCCCGGCGCGAACCCACCACCGCCACCGCGCGCGGCAGGCCGTCCGCCCCGGGCCGTCCCGCTCCGCCCATCCTCCCGCGGACGAAGAGGACCTCCGGCGGGTCCGCGAGCGCGCCGAAATCGCTCGCGCCGGGATCGCCGCGCATCTCCAGATGCGCACCGCGTGCGACCAGGTCGGCGATCGTGGCCTCCGCCGCGGCCAGGACGTCCGTGGGGCCCTCGAGGAGCCGCCTGCGAACGGCCGGTCCGAGCTGGAGACGGTCGGCGATGTCCTCGAGGTTCCAGAGCGCCGCCCGCTCGAAGTCGTCGGGCGTCGCGCCGAGGCGGCGGATCGTCCGCGACGAGATGCCGCGCACCATCCAGAGCGCCAGTCGAAGCAACCTTCCGGGTGAGATCGTTTCCATGCCCCCAGCCTAGCGCGAGGCTCCGACATTCCCCTCCCCGGCGCCGGCACCCCAACGAAGAAAGGCCCCGCGGCGAACCGCGGGGCCTCTTCGTCTTGGTGGCTACGGGTGGACTCGAACCACCGACACCCGGCTTATGAGACCAGTGCTCTAACCGACTGAGCTACGTAGCCGTGGCCCAGAAAGCCGGCGCAGGATAGGTGGCCGACCCGTCTCTGTCAACGATCCAGTGGCAGCGATCCGTCCCGCAGGATGGCGCGCGGATGGTGGACCAAGAGCCGCTCCGCGCCCTCCTTTCCGGCGCGATCCTCGAGCTCCGCGATCGCCTCCCCGAGCCAGGCCCCGTCCTTCGGGGAATGCAGGTCGGTGGCCGCCAGCGCGTAGAGCCCCTCCTCCAGGAAGACGCGTGCGAGCTTCTTCGCGCTGCGCCCGTGCCGCCCGACGATCGAACCGAGATCGAGCTGCAGATGGGCGCCCGCGCGCACGATCTCGCGCGCCCGTTCGATCTTCTCGAACTCCCGGCAGCGCTCCGGATGCGCGACGACGAGCCGATGGCCGGCGACCTGGAGCCGAACGACGATCTCCGGCAGGCGCGCCACCCGATTCAAATAGGGCGCCTCGGCCAAGACGTATCGACTCTGCCCGATCCTTCGCGGCTCCTTCTCGAGCTTGCCGGGGAGCTCCGCGTCCAGGAGGTTTTCCGCATTGGCGTGCAGGACGAGCGGGATGCCATGTGCCTCGAGGAGCGCGCGCGCCTCCTCCAGCCGGCGCCGGCACAGGGCCGTGTCGCTGCTCGGGAACCGGGGATCCGCGTGGGGCGAGACGGCCACCTCTCCGAAGCCGTGTCGCACGAGGAGGCGCGCCATCTCGAGCGTCTCCTCCTCGTTGCGCGGGCCATCGTCGATGCCCCAGAGCAGATGGCAGTGCAAGTCGACGCGGGCGCCGCTCATTCCTCCTCCTCGGGCACGGCCTCCTCCTCCTCATCCAGGTAGCGCTCGGGAACCCGGTAGGCGCCGCCGAACCAATTGCCGAGGTCGATCATCCGGCAGCGGTGGGAACAAAACGGGAAGTCGGGATTCTCCGGGCGCCCCTTCACGGGGCCCTTGCAGATGGGGCAGCGGGGTTCAGCCACGCCGGCGCTCCCGCCGCCCGTCGTGCTCCGTCATCGCGAGCAGATCCTCGGCGAGGCGCGCCGCCACCTGGTCCGCGATCCTCTCCGCGAGCAGGAGGATGGTATCCGTCAGGTCCATGGCGCGCCGCGCGGGCGGTCGGCCCCTTTCGTTCTGGAGGTCCTCGATGCTGGCGAGCAGACCGCCGGCGACCGCATTCGAAGTCCGGGGCTTCCTCATGCGACGTCTCCCTCGCGTGGGGTAATCCTCCCGTGGCGGCCCACGCCCGTCAACCCGTTCGCGAGTGTCTAGATAAAGATATAAATTTCCGTTACCTTGCCAACGTAAAACTTCAAAGGTTCAGAAAAGCTGAAAACCGTTCCTTTGCTTCCTCTCACCAAAGGTGCATGCACCCTTGCGAATTGGCCAAGCCTTTGTTAACCCTCCGCTCGAATCTTGTGAAGGCAGGCCTCGATGAATCCAAAAACCAAGGAACTGTCCAATCGAATCGCCACGCGGGTACGTAGCCTGCGGCTGGAGCGCGGCTGGTCCCAGCCGGAACTCGCGCGCCGCGCCTCGCTGTCGAACGCGATGGTGAGCATGGTCGAGCGGGGAGAGCGCACGCCTTCGCTGGACGCCCTCGCCTCGCTGGCGGCCTCGCTGGACGTGGACACCTCCGTCCTGCTCGCTCCGGACGAGTCGGTGGTGCTGCGCGCCGACGCCCGCCGCTTCGCCGAGGAGCTCTCGGAGCTCAAGCTCCCCCGCTCGGACATCGACGCCCTCCGTCGCATCGCGCGCGCCTTCGCCACCGAGCGCGAGGTCGCCGCGCGCCGTCAGCGCTCGTCGTCCAAGAAGTAGAGCGCGCCCTCCCTCTCCTCGACCCGGAGCGCCCGAAGTGCGCTCCCCTCCGGACACAAGCCGCCGACGCACGCACCGTTCGAGGGATCGAAACGGGCACCGTGCGCCCTGCACAGCAAGGTCCGTCCGCTCTCCGAGAAGAACCCGCCTTCCCCGAGATCGAGGGGGAGATCCCTGTGCGTGCAGCGGTTCACGTACGCGCGCACGACGCCACCGAAGCGGACGGCGAAGGCCTCGACCTCCTCTCCCCCGACGACCACGCGAAACTTGACCGACTTGCCCTCTTCGGGGGCTTCCACCGGGATGCGCTGCATGGGGGCGCACCTTAGGGGAACGGCACCACGCGTGCAAGGAGGGTTCCCGTTGCCGACCGCGGGGCCGTGCCTAGCTTCCACCGAGATCGTCGACAAGGCGATGGTGGGGCTATGGCAGGTCGTACGCGGGACGAAGAAGAGAGCTTTCTGGATTGGGATGGGAAGCCGACCCTCTTCGACGACGAGACCGAGGAAGAGGAGGAGGACCTTCTCGAGGAGGAGGACTACGAGGAGGATTGATCGCTCCCCTTCTTCCTCCGGAATCGGAAGCCGTGGACGAGGGGATAGGCGCGGTCGTGCAATCCACCGAGGGTGACGCGGATGGGCGGCGGCGCCTGCCTCCGCTTGTACGCCGAACCGAGCAGGAGGCCGAGCGTGCGCAACGCCGCCTCCTCGTCCTCGTGGGCCGCGCGCAGCCGTTCGAGGTCCCAACCCTCGTCCAGGCTGCGCTGGAGGACGCGATCGATGCGCTCGTAGGGCGGGAGGCTGTCCTGATCGGTCTGGCCCGGCCGTAGCTCCGCGGAGGGCGGACGAGCGAGCACCCGGGGCGGGATGCCGGCGCCGCGGAGGTTGAGCCACCGCGCCACCTCGTAGACCCAAGTCTTCGGGAGATCGGCGATCACGCCCAGCGCACCGACCATGTCTCCATACATCGTGGAGTAGCCGACCGCGGCCTCGCTCT
>DATGOH010000275.1:0-6278 GCA_035306165.1 Ferdinandcohnia sp. | reverse complement strand
GGCGAGGAGCTCGGGCATCTCCATCTGGGTGAGCGGCCCGATGATCTCGTGCACGTCGCCGCCGGAGCAGAAGGCGCGCCCTTCCCCGGTGATCACCACCGCGCGCACCTCGTCGCGGCGCGAAAGCTGCGCGAAGAGATCGCGCAGCTCGCCGTAGATCTCGAAGGTCAGCGCGTTGAGCTTCTCGGGCCGTGCCAGGGTGATCAGCGCCACCCCGTCCTCGCGCTCCTCGTAACGGAATCCTTTCGGCTGGGGCATGGAGGTCTTCTGCATCATTCCTCCTCCGGCAGGACGCAGGTCGCCTCGATCTCCACGAGCGCCCGGTCCTCGAGCAGATCCGCCACCTGCACGAGCGCCATGGCGGGGAAGTGCTTGCCCATGTGCTTGCGCCAGGAGGCGCCCACCGCGTCCGCCGCGGCCTGGTAGAGCTTTTTGTCCGTCACGTAGACGGTCATGCGGGCGATGTGCTCGGGACCGCCGCCCGCGGCGCGCACGACCGCGAGGACGTTGGCCAGCGCGCGATCCCACTGCTCACCGAAGTCGTCCGACTGGAACTCGTAGTTTTCGTCCCAGCCGATCTGGCCGCCGACGAAGAGGATCCGCCCCTTGGCGAGGATCCCGTTCGAATAGCCCTTCGGCCGCTTCCAGCCCTCCGGCTGGATGACCCGCAGAAGACTCATGCGATCACCTCACCTCCGTCCACGCCCAAGAGCTGCCCGGTGATCCCGCCGGCGGCGGGGTCGGCCAGAAAGACGACGGCGCGGGCGATCTCCTCCGGCTTCAGCAATCGACCCATGGGGTTTTGGCGCGCGAGCGCCTCCACGGCCTCCTCGCGGCTGCGCCCCGTCGTCCGGGCGATGTTCTCGACCGCATCCTCGAGGAGGTCGGTCTCGGTCCAGCCGGGGCAGACCGCGTTCACCGTGATCCCGCGCCCGGCCACCTCCACCGCCAGCGCGCGCGTCAGGCCGACCAGCGCGTGCTTGCTGGCCGTGTAGGCCGCGGTGTAGCGGTGCCCCGTCCGCCCCGCCGTGGAAGCGACGTTGACGATACGGCCGAAGCGGCGCTCGAGCATTCCCGGGAGCACCGAGCGGATCACCCAGAACGGCGCCACGTAGTTGACGGCCATCATCCGCTCGAGGTCCTCCCGGCTCGTCCGATGGAAGGGCGCGCTCCTGGCCAGGCCCGCGTTGTTCACCACGATCGAGACGGGACCGACCTCGGCGCCGATGCGCTCGGCGATGACCTCGATGGCGGAGAGATCGGTCAGATCCAGCGGGAAGGGAAAAGCCTCCCCGCCCGCGGCGCGGATGTCCTCGGCGACCTTGCGCAGCTCGTCCGCGCTGCGCGCGCTGAGCGCCACGCGGGCGCCGGCGGCCGCGAGCGCCTCGGCGCAGGCGCGGCCGATGCCCCGGCTCGCCCCGGTGACCCAGGCGACCTCTCCCCGAAGCGCATGCATCCAGGCTCTCCCGATGAGCCGTGGATCCTATGCCCCGGGAAAGCGGGCGGTCAATCGCGTCGGGAGAAGGACGCGTTCACGCGTGCCCCACAGGCCGACGGCCACGGCGAGCACGAGGAGGGCGGCGGCGCCGAGGTGCGTGGAGCCGGTGCGCACGTCCAAGAGGTGCGCGCCGATGGCGAGAACGAGAAGCGGCTGCAGCAGCGTGACCACCTGCATCCGGAAGAGGCTCAGCCGTCGCGCCGCGAGGTTGGTCAATCCGTGGCCGCCGATCGTGGAGACGAAGACGATGCCCAACAGCCAACGCCACTCGCGCCAGCCGTACTCGACGATGGCGAAATTCGAGACACGGAGAAATGGGGCGAGCAGGACGGCGCCGAAGGAAAACGTGAGCCCCAAAAAGAGAGACATCGGCAAGGCGCGGCGGGCGGCCTGGGTGACCGGAATGAACAGGGTGACGCAGAGCGCCGCGAGCAGGCACATCCCATCGCCGATCCACGCGCTGGGCCCGATCTCCAGATCGCCCGCCGCGACCAGAAAGACCGCCAGGGCGGCGAGGGCGATCGAGACCCCCATCGCCGGCCGGAAGCGCTCCCCGAACAGGCCTCCGATCACCATCGCCATCGCCGGCTGCGCCACGATGAGGAGCGCGCTCGAGCCGAGGCTCGTGAAGGAGAAGGCCGCCGTCCAGAGAAGGAGGTGCAGGGCGAAGATGGCCGCGCCGAGGAGGATCGACGGGAGAAGCGCGCGCACCCTGCGCCACGACTCCGCCCCCGGTCCGCTCCAAGGGGGTCGGCGCAGGAGTTCGACCCCGAGGAGAAGCCCGCCGGCGAGCGCCATCCGCGAGAAGGCCGTGGTGTAGGCGTCCATCCCGCTGGCCAGAAAGAACGGTCCCGAGGTGGAAGCGAAGAGAAGCCCGCCGAAAAGAAAGAGGAAGGGACGCCACCCGCCCATCGGCACCCGCCACCCGGCCCCTGCATCGGCCGCCGGCGCACATGTCAATGTGCAGAAGCTGCGGCCCGTCCTCCATCCCCCGTGCAGTGCACGCCCGTTCGTGCAGAAGCGACACGGATGGAGAGCGGGTGGTCGATCCACTCGCGGGGCGGCGCCGCGGAGCGAGGCGTGGGCAAAGAAAAAGGCCGCAGCCCGCGGGGGCTGCGGCCCGAAGGAACGACGTGGCCCGGCCGCTCACCAGCCGCAGGTCTTGCCGGCGTTCTGCTCCTTCAGCCACGCGTGCAGCGGGGCGAAGTACTCGATGAGGGGCGCGGCGTCCATCTGGCGGGTGCCGGTGAGCGCCTCGAGGGCGTCGGGCCACGGGCGGCTCTGGCCCATGGCGAGCATCGCCCGCAGCTTCTCGCCCGCCTTCTCGCTGCCGAAGACGGAGCACTCGGCGAGCAGGCCCTCGTGGCCGGACAGGTCGCACATGGCCTTGTGGAACTGGAACTGGAGGATGTGCGCGAGGAAGTAGCGCAGGTAGGGGACGTTGGCCGGGATGTGGTACTTGGCACCGGGATCGAAGTGCTCCTCGGTGCGCTCGACGGGGGCAGCCACGCCCTGGTAGCGCTCGCGCAGCTCCCACCACGCCTTGTTGTAGTCCTCGGGCCCGACCTTGCCGGCGAAGACGTCCCACCTCCACTGGTCGATGAGCTTACCGAAGGGGAGGAAGGCGATCTTCTGCAGCGCCATCTTCATCTGGAAGTTGATGAGCCCGCGGTTGTCGGCGGGGGGCGCGTCGATGAGGCCGACCTTCTGCAGGTAGCTCGGCGTGATCGAGAGCGCGATGGCGTCGCCCACGGCCTCGTGGAAGCCGTCGTGGGCGCCCCGCTGGAAGAGCAGCGGGAGGTGGTTGTACTGCTGGTAGTAGAAGTTGTGCCCGAGCTCGTGGTGGATGGTGATCAGATCCTCCTCCGTCGGCCGGATGCACATCTTGATGCGGATGTCTCCCTTTCCGGTGAGGTCCCACGCGCTCGCGTGGCAGACCACGTCGCGGTCGCGCGGCTGCACGAGCATCGAGCGCGTCCAGAAGGTCTCCGGCAGGGGATCGAAGCCGAGCGAGAGGAAGAACTGCTCGCCGAGCTTGGTCATCTTCACCGCGTCGTAGCCCTTGCGGACCAGCGCCTGGTCCACGTCCAGATCCCCCTGGCCGGGGAAGGGCTCGACCAGCGGATAGAGATACGACCAATCCTGCGCCCACATGTTGCCGAGGACGTGGGCGGGGATGGGGCCGTCCGAGGGGATGCGGTGCTCGCCGTAGACCTGCTGCAGCCGCGAGCGGACGAAGCAGTGCAGGTCGTCGTACAGCGGCTTGACCTGCTGCCACAGGCGCTCGGTCTCCGCCTCGAGCTCGGCGGGCGACATGTCGTAGCCCGAGCGCCAGAGCTCACCGAGGTCGGCAAAGCCCATTTCCCGGGCGCCCATGTTCCCGAGCTCGACGTTCCGCGCGTAGTAGACGCGCATCTCCGGCGAGACGGTGCGCCAGCCCACCCAGGCGTCGAGGAGCTCGTCCCAATCGCGGCTGGTGGCCAGCGTCTCGGAGAGCTGGCCGAGGTCGCGGCAGGGGCCCTCGCCCGTCGGACCGCACCACTTGCCACGGCCGTAGATGCTCTGCAGCTGCGAGGCGACCATGGCGAGCTCGCTGCGCAGGGCCGGGTCGGACGGCGCGGGAAGCGCCTGGGAGAGCTTGAGGAGCATGATGGCCCGGGCGGTCTCCGGGTCGAGGTCGAGGCCGTCGAAGCGCTTCGACTCCTCCACCGCCCGCGTCATGTAGGCCATCACCTCCTCGCGGGCCCAAGCGGCGAGGCGATCGGTGTCCTCGGTGATGTAGGTGGCCTTCACCCACTCGGCCGTGGCCTGGCGGGTCCGAAGCCACCGAAGCTCCTCGTTGACGCGCTCGACGAAGGCCCGCGCCTCCTCGGGCGTGGCGGGCTCCGTCCGGGTGGTATTGGCGCCGGAAGCGGCGCAACCGACCAGCAGTAGGCTTCCGAACAGGGCGATGTGCTTTCTCATGCGGGGCATCCTACGCGATCCCCGGTCGGGATCGAGCCCGAAATGCCCCGCCGACGGCGCGCCTCAGGCGTACGGTGCGGGCGGCGGCGGTCCGGAGGATTTTTCGGCGGTGGCCTCCGCGCCGGAGGCGTGGGCCGGATGCCGCGTCTCGGCCGGACGGAGATCGTCCACGCCGTAGCCGATGCCCATCGAACCCTCCTCCACCCAGGCGTAGCGGCCCTCGAGCACGCCCCGTCCGATACGGTAACGGAGCGGGTCGTCGTTGAACCAGAGCTCGCGGAAGAGGCGGCGGATCTCCCGCCGGCTGGTCCAGCAGAAGAAGTCGGCGAGCTCCCGCGCCTCCCGCGCCGAGGGATGGCCTTGCACCGCCATGCGGTGCGCGCGCGAGACGGTGGCCGCCATGGCGAAGAGCTGCATCGCGATGTCGACCACGCGGAAGAGGAAGGCCTCCTTCTTCTGCATCCCTGCGCGATAGACCGCCATCCCGTGGAAGGTCGCGCGGGCGAGGCGGCGGCTCGCGCGCTCCACGAAGCGCAGGTGCTTGGCGAGCGGACCGAACTCGCGGTAGCGCGGCCAGCGGCCCCACCCCAGCCAGCGGGTCGGATACCACGAGGCGTAGAAGGCGGCGATGCGGGGGATGGCGGCGAGCTTCTCCCGCTGACTGGCCCGCCCGAAGACGAGGGGGCCGGCCACGCGCAGATGCCGGTCCACCGCCTCGCGGGCCATGAAGAGGTGCATGATCTCGCTCGAGCCCTCGAAGATGAGGTTGATGCGGCTGTCGCGCATCATCCGCTCCACGGGGATCGGCGGCTCGCCGCGCGCCGCGAGCGACCACTCCGTCTCGTAGCCCCGCCCGCCGCGGATCTGGAGCGTCTGGTCCACGATCCGCCAGGCGCGCACGGTGTTCCACTCCTTCGCCGCCGCGGCCTCGAGGCGGATGTCGTAGCCGGGCCGGGTGGCCATCTCCGAGGCGAGTTCGGAGAGGGAGTCCATGGCGAAGGTGGTCGCCGCGATCTCGGCCAGCTTGGCGGTGATCGCCTCGTGGTGACCGATGGGCGCGCCCCACTGCACGCGCGCCAGCGCCCACTTCCGACAGAGCTCGAGGCATTGCTTGGCCATGCCGGAGACGGCCGCGGGCAGGGTGAGGCGCCCCGCGTTGAGCGTGGTCAACGCGATCTTGAGGCCCTGCCCCTCCTGACCGATGAGGTGGCTGCGCGGCACGCGCACGTTGCGGAAACGGATCGCCGCGTTCGCCAACGCGCGCAGGCCCATGAAGTGGCAGCGGTGGGTGACCTCCACCCCCTCCCACTTCGTCTCCACCACGAAGGCGGAGATCTCGTCGGTCCGGGGGTTGCGCGCCATCACCACGAGGAGTTCGGCCAAGGTGCCGTTGGTGCACCAGAGCTTTTCCCCGTTGAGGATGAAGGCGGAGCCGTCCTCGGTGGGGACGGCCGTGGTCGAGAGACTCGCGGGATCCGATCCCACGCCGGGCTCGGTCAGGGCGAAGGCGGAGATGGCGCCGCGCGCGCAGCGCGGGAGGAACGCGCGCTTCTGCGCCTCGGTGCCGAAGAGGGCCACCGGCTGCGGCACGCCGATGCTCTGGTGGGCCGAGAGCAGCGCGGTGAGGTTGCCGTCCACGCTGCCCAGAAGCTCCATCACCTTGGAGTACTCCCGCTGGGTGAAGCCGAGACCGCCGTACTCCTCGGGGATCTTCATGCCGAAGGCGCCCATCTCGCGCAGGCGCTGGACGACCTGCGGCGGATACTCGCCCTCGCGATCGATGGCGGTGGAGTCGACCTCCTCGCGCAAGAAGCGC
>DATGOH010000274.1:0-11932 GCA_035306165.1 Ferdinandcohnia sp. | reverse complement strand
GAGGACTGCATCTTCCACCTCGAGCCGCCCGAGCTGCGCCTTTCCACCGGCGTGGGCGGCCCGGACCTTCCCTGGGTCCTCCCGGTCGGTATCCGGGTGGAGCGGGGACGCTGCGCGTTCGAGGGGGCGCGGGCAATGGGGGACTTCACGGTCGAGGTGGAAGGCGCCGACAACACCGTCTTTCTCCCCGGCGTGGAGGCGGGGCTGCGGCTGCGGATCGGCGGCATCGAGGTCGGTCGTACGGGATCGATCTTCGTGCGCATGGACGGGCACGAGGTGGAGCTGCCCGTCCGGGTGGAAGAGTCCCCGCTCTGCGTCGGGACGAACGTACAGCGGCTCGAACTCCAGGCGGATCTCCACTGCGACATCACCGGGCAACTGTCCTTCGAGAGCAGCTGCGGCGATCTGCCCCGGCTCGTTGCCGCGCGCATCTGGCCGCCGGAGGAGGCGCCCACCTTCGAGATTCTCCTCGCGGACGAGAAGAGCCTGGGAATCCGCTACGTCGCCGACGAGCCCTTGCGCGTGGAGGAGGCGGTGGGAGTCTTCGACTTCGACAACGGCGATCGCGTGGTCGTGCCGCTCACCGGCCGAGCGAAGATGCGCGAGGTAGAAGTCGCGATCCCTCCGCGTAAGCTCGACCTCCTCGTGCTGGTGGACAAGCATTTCGGCATCGTCGATTGGGCCAACCGGATCGACGCCTTCGCGTCCGACCTCTGGGACTTCGTGGTCTCGTCACCCTGGGAGGTGGAGGTGGGCGTGACGAGCACGGTGGTCGGCGAGGACGAGCCGGCCTGCCCGGCCGAGAACGGGCAGCTCATCCCGCTCGACGCATCGCGGCCGCAGCTGGTTCGCGCCGACACGCCCGACGGCCAAGACGTTCTGCGCCAGAACCTCACACCACTGGTCTGCGTGGAGGGGGCGGTGTCCAAGGGCCTGGAGGCCGTGCTCGCAGCCACGCCGTGGAGCGACCGCGACGGCACGCGGATGGCGATCGCCATCGTCGCGGACCACGACAATTCGGCGGGCGCGGCCTCCGGTTACCCCAGTGCGTTCGCGAGCCGGGAGATACGCCGCTTCTACGTCATCGGCCCCTGCCCCCGCAGCGCCCGATACGAGACGGTCATCGATTCCTTGGGCGGCAAGTATCGGCCCATCTGCGTGAGCGACCCACACCTCGAGATCTTCGAGGCGATCGACGAATACATGGGCCGCCCCCTTGTCTTCGAACTCGGGTGGCCGGCGCACACGGGCGGCGAGACCTACGCGACCGAGGAGAAGGGCATTTACGTCTTCGTCGACGACGAGCCCCTTCCGAGCCACGGCGGCCCGGTCGGGTGGGTGGTGTACAACAGCGCGGAGCTGCGCGTGGATTGGGGCCTTCCCCCGGGCACGAAGCTCCGCGTCGTCTACCCGCCCTGGCCGAGTGCCTGCGACTCGAACGACGGCTAGAGCCGGTACCCCAATCGATTCCGGCCCGCTCGCCACCCTCGTGAAGCGGCACGAAAAACCCGCCGACAAGGCGGGTTTTTCGGTGATCGGCTCCCGTCAGAGCTCGGTGCCGTCGTCCTTCTTGGGCTCGAACTTTGGCGGATCGGACTCGCCGAGATTGCCCGGATCGCCCGGAGGCGCGGAGGGCGGCGCTTCGTTTTCGGGAACGATCTCCACGACGATGGCCATCAGATCCTCGCCGTTCGGCGCGGGGATGAGCGCCGCGCGCACGAACTGCCCTTCCTTCACGTCCTCGTGGCGGACGTCGCGCTCGCCGTTCACGTAACGGGTTTCGGGATGCAGGAGCAGCGGGAGATCGTGCGGGGCCCCGGGCGCGGTGAGCACGAGGTTCTCGTCGTCGATTTTCTTCACGTATCCCTGCACCACGAGGACTTCGATCGGCTCCTCGCTCTCGTGCTGGGAGGGGCGCGCCGTCCAAGCGGTGAGGCCTCCCACGACGAGCGCGAAGGCCGTCAGGAGGCCGAACGAGCGGATTCGAATGCGGTTGGAAAGGTTGCGAGACATCCTGGCCTCCCCTCGGGTGGAAATTCACCCTCCAGGGCCAAAGGTGCGCCCCCCCTCGGGTGGGTGCAGGGAACGGGGGCTCGCCGGGCCCTTCGTCGAGGCGCACACACGTTCAAAGTCGCGAACTTCGGGGCGGCACGGCTGCCCGCCTGCTTGCGACGTGCTATGGGGTGAGGCCGACGAGGAAGGACGATGGGTCGCCCGCTTTGGAACGAGCTTCGCGCCCGGATGGGCGAGATCCGTGATCTCGAGCAGGTGGTGGGCCTGCTCACCTGGGACCAGGAAACGTACATGCCGGCGAAAGGGAGTTCCTTGCGCGCGGCGCAGCTCGCCACCCTGCAGGCGATCCTCCACGAGCGCCTCGTCGATCCGCGCCTCGGAGAGCTGATCGCGGGCGTCGAGGCCGACGGAGAGCTCACCGAGATCGAGCGGCGGATGGTCGAAAACCTCGCGCGGGAGCGCCGGCGCGCCGAACGCGTGCCCCTCACCCTCGTCCAGGCCCTCGCGCGCGAGCAGTCTTTGGCCGTGGAGGCGTGGAAGCGTGCGCGGGAGGAGAGCGACTACGCCCGCTTCGCGCCCCACCTGCGCACCCTGGTCGCGCTCAAGCGGGAGCAGGCCGATGCGATCGGCCACGATGGCGAGCGCTACGACGCCCTCCTCGACGGCTACGAGCCGGGGATGCGCACCGCGCGACTGGTGCCGCTCTTTGCGGAGCTTCGGCAGGCGCTCGTGCCGATGGTGCGGGAGGTGGTCGAGGCCGCACCGCCGCCCCGCTGGCGCTTCGAAGCGCACCATTTCCCCGTGGATCGGCAGTGGCGGCTGTCCGAGATCCTGCTCGAGCGCATGGGCTTCGACCTCTCGCGCGGACGGCTGGATCGGAGCACGCACCCCTTCACCAGCGGAATGGGGAGGGGCGACGTGCGCCTGACCACGCGCTTCGACGAGCGCAATCCGTGGGTGTCGATCTTCGGGACGATCCACGAGGCGGGACACGGCCTTTACGAGCAGAATCTCCCGGAGGAACACGGCCGCGATCCCATCGGCGTGGCCGCGTCGATGGGGCTGCACGAGTCGCAGTCGAGGCTGTGGGAGAACGCCATCGGCCGCTCCCTCCCGTTCTGGGAGGGCATGGAGAACGAGCTACGCCGGCTGTTCCCCGATGCGCTCGTGGGCGTCGGCATCCGCG
The DNA here is from genome assembly GCA_035306165.1 of Ferdinandcohnia sp. GTDB lineage: Bacteria > Myxococcota > Myxococcia > Myxococcales > Vulgatibacteraceae > ZC4RG40. Next base: position 8,733 of record DATGOH010000274.1, on the reverse strand, counting down.
AGGTGCAGGCGGCCGCCTGCCGCGTCGAGCGCTCCACGATCCGCGTGGACGCGGACGAGCTGACCTACAACCTCCACATCCTCCTGCGCTTCGAACTCGAGCTGGCGATGATCCGCGGGGATCTCGCGGTCGACGACCTCCCCGCTGCGTGGAACGAGGGGATGGAGCGCCTGCTCGGCATCGTCCCGCGCAACGACGCGGAGGGCCCGTTGCAGGACATCCACTGGGCGTGGGCGGAGTTCGGCTACTTCCCTTCGTACACGCTGGGGAACCTCTACGCGGCCATACTCTACCAGGCGATGCGCCGCGAGCTCGGCGACATGGACGAGCTGCTGCGGCGCGGGACGCTCCTTCCCATCCGCGACTGGCTGGAGCGGAAGGTGCATCGCGTCGGCCATCGGTACGACGCGGAGGAAATCGTCTTCCGCGCCACCGGCGAGCGCCTCACGTGCGGTCCGCTCCTTCGCTACCTGCAGGATCGCTACGGCCCGCTCTACGGCGTCCGATTCGGCGATTCGGCCTGAGCTCCGTTGCCGAAAACGGGGAGATCGGCTAATCCGCGGACGATCGATTTCCCCAGGAGGCGACGATGATCCAAGGCACCGTCCGAGTCCCGATGCCGGTGAACGAGCCGGTTCTCTCCTACGCACCCGGAACGCCCGAGCGCGCCGAGCTGAAGGCCACGCTGGATCGCATGGCCGGCGAGCGCATCGAGATCCCGATGCGCATCGGCGGCAAGGAGGTGCGCACCGGGAAGGTGGGCGAGGCCGTCATGCCCCACGATCATCGGCACGTGTTGGCCACCTACCACATGGGGGATCGCAGCCACGCCCGCCAGGCGATCGAGGCGGCGCTCGCTGCCAAGCCCGCCTGGGCCGCTCTTCCCTTCGCCGAGCGCGCGGCGATCTTCCTCCGCGCCGCCGAGCTCTTGGCCACGCGCTACCGGCCCATCCTCAACGCCGCCACGATGCTCGGTCAGTCGAAGACCGCCCACCAGGCGGAGATCGACGCGGCCTGCGAACTCATCGATTTCTTCCGCTTCAACGTCGCCTTCGCCGAGCGGTTGATCGCCGAGCAGCCGCTCTCCGAGCGGACGATGTGGAACCAGCTCGACCACCGTCCGCTCGACGGCTTCGTCTACGCGATCACGCCGTTCAACTTCACGTCGATCGCGGGCAACCTCCCCACGGCCCCGGCCTTGATGGGCAACACGGTGGTCTTCAAGCCCTCGCTCCACGCCGCCTACAGCAACTGGTTCCTCATGGAGCTCTTGCGCGAGGCGGGGCTTCCCGACGGCGTGATCAACATGGTGCAGGGCGACCCCGCGGAGATCTCCGCCGAGGTCCTGTCCCATCCGGATCTGGGCGGCGTGCACTTCACCGGTTCGACCGCCGTGTTCCGCTCCATCTGGAAGACCGTGGGGGAGAACATCGATCGCTATCGCCAGTATCCGCGCCTGGTCGGCGAGACCGGCGGTAAGGACTTCGTCTTCGCGCACGCCTCCGCGATCGAGGATCTGGACGCGCTCGCTGTGGCGCTCGTCCGGGGTGCCTTCGAGTTCCAGGGACAGAAGTGCTCGGCGGCCTCGCGCGCCTACGTCCCCGCCTCGGTGTGGGCCAAGCTCGAAGCGCGGCTCGTCGGTCTCACCGAGGAGATCCGGATGGGCGACGTGCGCGACTTTAGCAACTTCATGGGTGCGGTGATTCACGAGGGCGCGTTCGACCGCATCGCCGGCTACATCGAGTACGCCCGCAACGCCGCGGACGCCGAGATCCTCGTCGGTGGCGAGGCGGACAAGAGCCAGGGCTGGTTCATCCGCCCCACCATCGTGAAGGTGGAGGATCCGAAGCACCGCCTCATGCAGGAGGAGATCTTCGGCCCGGTGCTGGCGGTCTACGTCTATCCGGACGAGGCCTACGAGGAGACGTTGCGCCTGTGCGACGAGACCTCGCCGTACGGGCTGACCGGCTCGATCTTCGCGCGCGATCGCGACGCCATCGCGACGGCGGCGCGCGTGCTGCGCTGGGCGGCGGGCAACTTCTACGTGAACGACAAGCCGACCGGCGCGGTGGTGGGCCAGCAGCCTTTCGGCGGCGGCCGCGCCTCCGGGACCAACGACAAGGCGGGTTCGATCCTCAACCTGCTGCGCTGGGTCTCCCCGCGCAACATCAAGGAGACCTTCGTCCCGCCGCGCGTCGCCTGGTACCCGTTCCAGGGCGAGGAGTGAGGAGGCGTTCGCGCCCCGCGACGTGGGGCGCGAGCGGTCAACTCACCGCGCGTTCCGGCCGCTCCGCGGCGTAAAGCGTCTCGTAATACTCGCGGACCATGCGGTCCGAGGAGAACCGCTCGCTCATGGCGATGGAGGCGAACATCATCTCCACCCAGCGCGGGCGGTTCTCGTAATAGGTCGGGAGGATCTCTCCCTCGAGCACGGCGAAGAGCGCGGCGATGTCGTGCGCGTCCCGGTCCTCGCCCTCGTAGGCGTCACCGAACTGCCAGCCGTTCTTGCCGTGCTCGCAGCCCTCCGGCCACCAGCCGTCGAGGACGGAGAAGTTGAGCACGCCGTTCATCGCGGCCTTCATCCCGCTCGTTCCCGAGGCTTCGAAGGGACGGATGGGATTGTTCAACCACACGTCGCTGCCGCGCGTCAGCATCCGTCCCACCTTCATGTCGTAGTTCTCCACGAACGCGACGGAATGGGGATGCTCGCGGGCGAAGCGGACGAGATTGGCCACGATCGACTTGCCCATTTCGTCTTGCGGATGGGCCTTGCCGCTGAAGACGATCTGGATCTTGCGGTCGCGAAGCAGCGGGAGGATGCGCTCCGGATCCCGGAAGATCAGATCGCTTCTCTTGTAGGCCGCGGCGCGGCGCGCGAAGCCGATGAGAAGGACCTCGGGGTCGAAGCGGCTCCCCGTGCGCGCTTCGAGCTCTTGGATGAGTTCCGCCTTGGCCTCGCCGTGCGCCTTCCAGAGCGCGTCGGGATCGCCCGCCTCGAAGGCCATGCGGACCCGGCGGTCCTGCCAGGTGGGCGGGTGTACGCCATTGGTGATCGCGAGAATGGGCGCGGCGTCGTCCACGTGCGCCCACATCTTGCGGGAGGTCTCGGCGTGCAGCTGCGAGACCCCGTTCGCGAGGTGGGCCAGGCGTAGGCCCGCCACGGTCATGTTGAAGGGACGTCCGCCGAGCGCCTCCATTTGCTCGTCGCTCAGGTCGAGGCACGCGCCCATCTCGCGGAGCAGGCCGAGGTCGTGCGACTCGTTGCCCGCGGGCACGGGCGTATGGGTGGTGAAGACGATGCGGTCGCGCGCCCGCTCCCAGGCGTCGCGGAAGGAGAGTCCGCCCTCCATGGCCTCGCGGATCAGCTCGATGCCGGCGAAGACCGCGTGCCCCTCGTTGAAGTGGTAGACCTCCGGCTCGAACTCCAGCTCGCGCAGGAGCCGCACGCCGCCCACGCCGAGGAGGATCTCCTGGGCCACGCGATCGTGTGCGCCGCCCCCGTAGAGGCGCCGCGTGACCCAGCGATGGCGCTCGTCCACCGGCTCGATGAGATAGAGCGGGGCGTTGGCGTAGCGATCGCACCGCAGCGCGCGGCACGCCACCTCCTCGCCCCGCACGGTGACGGTGAAGCGCACGCCCGCATCCTCGAGGAAGTCGTGCGACTGCTCCACGAACGTGTCGTAGGGACGGCCGTCCTCACCGATGCGCTGGATGGTGTACCCCTCGCGCCAGTACAGGCCGATCGCCACGAGCGGAGCATGGAGGTCCCCCGCGCTCTTGATGTGGTCCCCGGCCAGAACGCCCAGGCCGCCCGCATAGAGGGGGAGTTCCTCGTCGAGGCCGTACTCCATGCAAAAGTAGGCGACCCGCTTCTGTGTCCGCATCATCGACTCGATCCTCTCGTTGTTGATGGTCCGGCCCGAATGCGCCTGGAACGGATCAACCGCCCACCGCCTCCGAGGCTTCCGGACCAGACGCTTCGACGTCCTCCCTCCTTTCCGCGCGTTCGGCCCCCGGAGAACGGGCGACCTTTTGAAATGGAACGTTCGCGCCGTGGGCGTCAACCGCCCGCACCGAGGAAGTCGAGGAGCTCGTCGGGGGAGACCGGCTTGCGGAAGACCTCGTCGGCGACCCCCTCCTGGCGCTCGTCCTTTCCCACGGCCAGGCCGCTGACGACGGCGAGGCGGATGGTGGGATTCTCCGCCTTCAGCGCGCGCGCGACCTCCCAGCCGTCGCGGTCCGGCAGGAGGAGATCGACCAGCGCCGCGTCGGGATGGATTTCCCGCGCCAGCTCGATCCCGCGTTCGCCCGAGAGGGCCGTATAGGCGCGCGCGCCGGCATCTTCCACGAGCATCGCGAGCATGGCGGCGTTGTCGGGATCGTCGTCGATGACGACCACGCGCTCCGCCTTGTGGTCCGGAGGCGGCGGGGGAAGCGGCTCCTCCACCGGCAGGCCTTCGGCGGGCATGCGTGGCAGGCGTACCGAGAAGCGGTTCCCGCCGCCCTCGCGGGGATGGATGGTCACGTCCCCGCCCCAGCGGCGGATGGCATTGCGGCCCGCGGCCAAAGACAGCGTGCGCGCGGCCACGCCACCCTCCAGGGGCTCGAAGAGCTCCAGGATCTCTCGCTCGCCGAGCGTGACGCCACCCTCGTGGAAGATTTCCACCAGGATCGCGTCGTCGTCCGCCAGCGTGCGGACGTGGATCGTTCCTCCTCCCCGGAGCACGTCGGTCGCACCGAGAAGGAGGGTGGCGAAGAACTCCGTCAGCGTCTCCCGCTCACCCACGGCGGGGGGGAGATCCTGCAGGTCGAGCGTGATGCGGATGCCCGCCACCTCCAGCTCGGAGCGCGTCAGCGCGAGGGCGTCACCCAGGACTGCGTTGACGTCCGTGGGCGTCGGCTTTCTACGCTCCGGTGCCGCCGCGAGTTCCTGGAGTCGGGCCACGATCGCCGCGATCTCCCGCACGGCGCGTTCGATGCCCTCGCTGATCGCCTCGGCACCCTCGATGTCCTTGAGCCGTTCGAGGCGCAGCGTGATGACGTTGAGCTGGTTGTTGAGGGCGTGGGCGGCGCTCTGGGCGAGTCCACCCACCGCCTCCAGGCGGGTGCGGCCGAGCAGGCGGGCGTGCAGCTTGCGCAGCTCGCGGTAGGCGGCCTCGAGCTCTCGCTGCCGGCGGAAGCTCATCGTCCGGTCCCGGACCGTGAGCACCACCCCGCGGAAGGCCTTCTCGTCGTCGTAGATCGGCGCGCAATCGACCTCGAGGACGGCGTCCACCCCGTCGGGACGCTGCCAGAGGAGCGCGTCGTTGTGCTGGGGCTTTTTCGATTCCAGGGCGAGCCGGGCCGGAAAGCGCTCGAGGGGGATGCGGTTTCCGCGGCTGTCGCGCAGGTTCATGCGCGCCAGCGGTCCCTCGGTGTCGTAGAGGGATTCCCCGACCAGGGCTTGGATCGGAATGCCCATGATGCGGTCGAGCATCGGCGAGACGTAGCCGATGGTTCCGTCGCGCTCGACGAGGACGATCGCCTCGTTGATGTTCGTCACCAGCGTTTGGAGCAGTGCCGCCTCGCGGAAGGCCACGCTCTCGGCACGCTGGTACGTGAGGAAGACGTCGCCCACTTGGGCCGCGGCCGATGCGTAAAACTCGTTGAGCCGACGCGCGATCGCCGGCGGCAGCAGGCCGCGATCCTTCTCCCAGATCTCGAGGAAGGCGTGGAGGAGCACGGCCGTCTCCTCGATCACTTCGCCGAGCTGCATGCCCACGCTCAGACGGGTGGCGGCGATGCGGCGTTGGCTCTCGCCGTAGAGCGGGCCTGCGTCGTCGCCGTAGACCTCGAGCAGGCGCGCCGCCGTCTCGAGCTGTTGCAAGTAGGCTTCGCGGACCCGCCGCTTCACCCCGGTGCCTGCGAGGCCGAGGCGGGCGAAGAGCATCTTGGCGGCGAGCTTGGCGATCCGCTGCGCGTTGCCCCGCAGGAACGCGATGAGGTCTTCGTCCTCGGCCCTCGTAGGGCGCTCGCCCGGGAGCACTGCCGTCCCTCCTGGACAGGAGCATCTTCACCTTCGGACCCGGGTGCAAAGGGAGGACGCGCCGCATGCGCACCCGCGAGCGGCCGCTCGCATCGCAGCCCTTGCCTGGGCTGGATGCCACCACGCTGGCGCACATCTACCGGGCCGAGGTCTCTCGTTCCACGCAGTGGCGGATCCGCCTGGACATCACCACCAACTGGGCCGTGACCATCACTGCGGCGGTCGTTTCCTATGCCTTCGGCAACCGCGAGGCGCCGTCGGGGGTCCTCATCGTGGGCTTTTTCGCGGTGGCGACCTTCCTGGTGATCGAGGCTCGGCGGTACCGGTACTACGACATTTGGGCGCGCCGTGTGCGCATGATCGAGGCCGCATACCTCGTGCCGCTCGCGCGGCGCGAGCCGGTGACGGTGGATTTCTTCTCCGCTCTGGCGGCCGAGCTGAGTTGGCCGCGGCTGCGCATCGGGGCGCTGCAATCCGTGGCCTTCCGCATGCAGCGCGCCACCTATCCCTTGGCCCTCGGTGTGCTGCTCGGCGCGTATGTGATCAAGCTGTACTCCCACCCCACGACCGCCACCCGCTTCGCGGACGTCCTCGAGCGCGCGCGCGTCGGCTTCTTCCCCGGTTGGCTGGTCTTCGGATTCTGGGCCTGCACCGTGATCGGCTACTTCGCCTTGCTCTATTACGCGTCGGTGATCCCGCTGCCCCCCACGGAGTTGCGCGCGCCCACCCGACAGAGGCCCGTGCCGCTCGGCGCCGTCTTCCGCGCCGTGCAGCCGGAAGTGACGGTGCCCCGCGCGGGGCCGGGTGCGCGCCCGGAGGGGGAGTAGCGAGCGGTCGATGTCTCCATTTTTCGGCGCCCGGCTGCCCGACGGCTCCTTTGGGGGATGGCCATTGGCTCGCTCGCCCGCCGGTCCCACTTTTCCAAGGAGTTGTTTGAAAATTGCCGCTGTTTCGGAAAGGAAATGAGCGTTCTCTCCCTCAGACAGCTTCGGATCGCACGCGCACTGACGGCGACCCTCTTCGACGACGGTACGGGGGTGCCCCCGGAGCGGTTGGACTATGCGATGGCCGAGCTCGTCGGATACGCCGCGCGCGTCGGGAGGATGACGAGGCTCGCGCTCCGCTTCGCCCTCTGGGTGATGCAACTCGCGCCCTTTCTGCTCTTCGGCGTCTTTCGCACCTTCACCCGGGCCTCGGTGGAGCTGCGCGAGCGATGTCTGCGGAGGCTCGAGGGATCCCGACTCGGCCTGGTGGTCGTCCTCCTGAAGACCGTGCTCAGCATGATCTACTTCGAGCACCCGGACGCCTTGGCCTCCACCGGATACGACGCGCAGGGCCTGCTCGGACCGGCCTGGGCCCAGGGCAGTCCCCCGCCGGTGGTGAAGCTGCAGGTGGTGCACGAGCCCGCGGGGGAGGGCCTTCCCGTCCCGACCGCTCTCTCGGGCAACGCCCTGGGAGGCGCCTGATCGATGAAGGAGCCGACCCCCATCCTGCAGGGCCGAGCGCACGAGGGCGATCTGGAGCTCAGCGCCGACGTCCTCGTCGTGGGATCGGGAGCTGCGGGCGCCGTCGCCGCCAAGATCCTCGCGGAGGCGGGGCGCTCGGTGATCGTGGCGGAGGAGGGCGGCTACGTCCCGCCGGAGGAGTACGCCCGCTTTCGACCCACCGAGGCGATGCGGCGGATGTACCGCGACGGGGGCACCACCACGGCCCTCGGCGTCGGCGACACCCCGTTCATGTCCGTGCTCGCGGGACGGACGGTGGGCGGCTCTTCCGTGCTCACCGGCGGCGTCGTCTTCCGCATCCCGGAGCACATCCTCTACCATTGGTCCACGGATCTGGGCCTCGAGGAGATGGCACCCGAGCGGCTCGAGGAGGCCTACCGCAGCGTGGAGGAAGAATCTCACGTGGAGACGGTCCCCGTGGAGATGCAGTCGCAGTCCACGGTCCTCTTCGCCGAGGGTGCGAAGCGGCGGGGTTTCTCCCTCAAGCCGATGCAGCGCAACACCCGCGGCTGCCGCGGTTCCTCGCGGTGCAACTTCGGCTGCCCCCACCGCGCGAAGATGTCGGTCGACGTGACCTATCTGGAAAAAGCGCGTCGCATGGGGACGCAGGTCATCGCCGACTGCCGCATCGAGCGGATCGAGATCCGAGGCGGCAAGGCCGTGGGTGCGCGGGGGAGACTCCTGCGTGCGGACGGTTCGAGGGCCGGCCGGGTGCGCGTGCACGCCCGCAAGGTCGTCGTCGCCGGGAGCGCACTGTCGACGCCGATTCTCTTGCAGCGCAGCGGGGTGGGGCGCTGGTCGAAGGCCGTGGGCCGCAACCTCAGCCTCCACCCCGGCGCCCGCGTGACGGCGCTCTTCGACCGCGACGTCTCCGCGTGGAAGGGGGCGCTCCAGAGCGCCTACAGCGACGACTTCGAGCGCGAGGGCATCACGCTCAACAGCGTCTTCGCCCCCGTCAACGTCCTCGCGGCCACCTTGCCGGGCAGCGGGGCGGAGTTCGCGCGGTACACCAGCCGGATGCGCAACCTCGCCGCCTTCGGCGTGATGGTGCACGACGCGGGCGGAGGACGGGTATGGAGGCTCCCGGGCGGCGACGCCCTGATCACCTACCGGATGGCGCGCAAGGACAAGGCCAAGCTCGTGAAGGGGATCCGGATCCTCGCGGAGACCTTCTTCTTGGCCGGCGCGCGCGAGGTCTTCCTT
>DATGOH010000273.1:0-5415 GCA_035306165.1 Ferdinandcohnia sp. | reverse complement strand
GCGACGGCGCGTTGGACCTGGCCGCCGTCTCGCTGCAGCGCAAGGCCCTCGCCTTGGCCTGGGGGTCCGGCGGCGGGGGCGCGGCGCTCGAGGGGTACGCGCTCGAACGCGGCCCCCTCGATCTCGCCATGGAGACGGGCGTGGCCCCGGGGCTGCGCCTCGTCCTCGGCGACGGGCCGGGAGCCCTCGGCCGGATGGACCTCGGGGCCGAGCGCAGCTTGGGGCCGCTCGTCGAGCTCGCCCCCAGCCGCGCCATCGAGCTGCGCCGGAGCGCGTGGCGGACCGGGACCTTCTTCGGACGCGGCCCGGCGCACGCCGTGTACCTCGGCACCGATGGCCTGCAGCGGGAATTCGCCTTCGCGTCGAGCGTGCACCAGGTGGAGGAAGGCGATCTCGACGGCGACGGCGTCCCCGATCTCGTGGTGCGAGCGGACGACGGCATCGCCCTGCTCCACGGCCGAACCTCCCAGGACTTCGTACGCGGCGCCGATCTCGGCCTGGCCGCCCCCGTGGTCGCGACCCTGCCCGCCGACCTGGATCGCGACGGCGTGCGCGATGCGGTGCTCGTCCTGCGCGGCTCCGCGCCCCGCATCTGGAGTGGCGCCACGGGAGCCGTCCGCGCCGTGGGAGAGGGCGAGGACTTCGTCTTCGCCGCGGCCGACGCCACCCTCGCCGACCTGGATGCCGACGGTCACCTCGATCTCATCGTGGCCGAGGCAGCGCCCGACGGCCGGCTCGCCGTGCTTCTCGGCGACGGCGCGGGAGGTTTCGGCCCGCCGATGCGCACGCCGACCGGCGCGCTCTTCCGCATCGTCGCGGCCGACCTGGATGGGGACGGTTCCCTCGACGTCGCCGCCACCCTCGACTCCGGAAGCGGACTGCTCCGCCTGCGGGGCACGGGGGACGGCAACCTGATCCCGGACTGGGAGCTTCCGCTCCCCGGCAACACCGCAGGGATCGCCACCCTCGACTTCAACGAGGACGGCCGCGTCGATCTCGCGGTCGCCCTCTACGGCGAGAGCGCCGTCCAGCTCCTGGCCAACGACGGCCACGGCCGTTTCCTCCCCTGCCAGATCCTCCCCGTGGCCGAGGGGCCGGTCGCTCTGCGCGCCGCCGATCTCGACGGCGATGGCCGCCAGGATCTCGTGGCGGCCGCATACGGTGGTCGCGCAACGAGCCTGCTCCTCCGGACGGCCGACGGAGGATGGGAGCGGCGGGACCTTCCCGCTCCGCGGCCGGTCTGGAGCGCGATCCCCCTCGATCTGCGGGGCGCCGCCGCCTCCCTCCTCGTCCTCGACGAGTTCGGCCAGGGCGAGATCTGGGTACCGGCGGGCGACGCGTGGGTGCGCGAGGGGCGGCACGACGCGCCCGAACGCGAACTCCTCTCCGCCGCCGTCGTCGATCTCGACGGCGACGGGTCACTCGACCTGCTGGCCGGCACCGCCCAGGGCGCGCGCTTCGTCTACGGGCGCTGCATTTCGTCCGACTGAGGGGCTGGGCGCCGCGGGGGAGATGCGTCGAGGGTGAGCGCGGTGTAGATCGCCATCACCACGAGGAGAACCATTCCCGCCACCGCCGCGGCGGTCGCGGCGACGAGGGCGATCGCGAGCGGCGAGACGCCGGAGAGGCCGGCGGCGACGATCGCCGCCACGCCGCCGCCGGCGAGCGAGACGGCGAGCTGGCCGGCCCACCAGGTGAAAAGATGCGCGGTGGGCCGGGCGAAAAACTGCCGCAACCCGCCGACGAGCGCGGAGATTCCGCCTTCCCCCAAGGCGCCCGCCCGCGCGATGGCGATCCAGGCGAGCACCCGCCACAGAAGCTCCCCTCCCACGAGGAGGAGGATCACCGGCATGGCGAAGAGAAGGAGCGCCGGGCTCGCGAGCGCGGCGAGCACCAGGGCGAAGAAAAAGCCGAAGCCGGCGAGATGGAAGAGCAGCCAAGCCCCCACGCGGTAGGCGCCCAGCCCCACCATGGTGGCGAAGCCCCGCTCGAGGCCGCGTACGAAGGCCTGCCCGAAGGGGCGCGCCTCCCCGCCTTGCATCCGCTCGACGAGGAGGGGGATGCCCCCGGCCCAGAGCGCGAGCTCGACCAGGGTGGCGAAGAGGCCGGCCGCGAGGAGGAGGCCGACCGCCGCGGCCATCGAGGCACCGTCCTGCCCCAGGACGGCGTCGAGGACGAGGAGCGCGGCGATCGCGGCGCCGCCGCGCGCCAGGAGCAAAGCGCCCCCCAGGCCGAGGCCGAGCCAGGGCGCGCGGGCCGCCGCCGCGCACGCCCGGACGAAGAGCCTGCCGTAGGGCGTCATCGGCGGGCGGATCAGCCGGGCGACGACCGGCGCGAAGGCGGCCGGGTGGTCGGGCATGCTCACTCCCTCTGGCCGTAGGCCTCGATCTCGTCGCGGTTCGAGATGGAGTATCGCACGAGCGCGCGGAGGATGCGGTTGCGCTTCACGTTGCCGAGGATGGTCTTGAGATCCTCGTAGACGGTGGGATCGTTGATCAAGGCGCCGAGCGAGCCCTCGCCCTGCTCGATCCGCGCGACGATGGCGCGCAGATCGCGGGCCATGGCGGTCAGCTCGCGACCGAGCGAGGAGGTCTCCTCGGAGCCGTAGAAGAGTCCGTGCAGGAGGCTCTCCTCCTCGGTGCGGATGGCTTCCGCGAGCGCGCCGAATTCCCGCGCGAGCTTGCCGAGGTCGCCCACGAGCCGCTCGCCCTCTTCGCCCTGGAAGAGCTTGCCCACGAGGCCCTCGCCGCGCTCGACGCGGGCGAGGAGCGCGTCCACCCGCGCCATCGAGGATTCCAGCCGCCCGGAGAGCTGCGCGAGGCCGTCGAGGGTCTGGCGGGTCTTTAGACCGCCCTCGGGGTCGAAGACGAGCGCGTGGATCACGCCGTCGCGATCGCGGATGCCCTCGGTGACGTCCTTGAGGGCCTGCGCCAGGCCCGTCACGCTGTCGCGCAGCTCGGGCGAGTTGTACGCCTGCACGAGCTCGCGCAGGTCCTTGGTGATCGCCAGCGTGTTGTCGATCACCGCCGCGCCCTTCTGGATGAGCGCGGTGTAGTCCGAGCCGGTCGAGGCCGGGATCTCTCCGCCGGGCGGGATGACGGGCCGGTCCGGCGAGCCGAGCGAGAGGTCGATCACCTTGTCGCCGAGCACGCCGAGCGAGCCGATGGAGGCGGTGCTGTCCTCGCGGATGCGGTCGGCGTAACGCGCCAGCACGTTCATCTCCACCCGCACGCGCGGATCGGCGGGGTCGTCGAAGAAGCGGATCGAAGTGACCGTCCCCACCTGCACACCCGCCAGGCGGACCGGCGAGCCGGGTTTGAGGCCGTCGATGGAGTGGAAGGACGAGGAGTACTTCACCTGTCGGCTGAAGAGGCCCTGGTCGCCCGAGAAGACGAAGATGAAGGCCATGAAGAGGACGAGGCCCAGCGAGACGAAAAAGCCCACGCGGACCAGAAGCCGCCTTTCTCGCTCCATCATGACGCGTTCACTCCCGTCATCCCGTCCACGAAGTTGCGCACCTCGGGAATGGTCGAGGTCCGCATCTCCTCGGGCGTCCCCACCGCGAGGATGCGCTTGTTGTACAGCATCGCCATGCGGTGGGAGACCGTGTATGCGGACTGCATGTCGTGGGTGACCACGATCGAGGTCACCTTCAGTTCCTCGTTGAGCTTGATGATCAGCTCGTTGATGCGGCGCGTGTTGATCGGGTCGAGGCCCGTGGTGGGCTCGTCGTAGAGCACCACCGCCGGATCGATGGCGATGGCGCGGGCCAGGCCCACCCTCTTCTTCATGCCGCCGGAGAGATCCGCCGGCCGCATCTTCTCGATTCCCGGCAGGCCGACCATCTCCAGCTTGTGGGCGACGCGCTCGGCGATCTCGGCTTCGTCGAGATGCGGGAAGTGCTCGCGGATCGGGTAGGCGATGTTCTCGCCCACGTCGAGCGAGTCGAAGAGCGCCGCGGACTGGAAGAGCATGGCGATCTGTCGGCGCACGGGAAGGAACTCCTCCTCCGTACGCCCCACCAGCTCCTCGCCGTCGAAGAGGATCGATCCGCGGTCGGGGCGGAGCAGGCCGATCAGGCACTTGAGCAGCACGCTCTTGCCCGTGCCCGATCCGCCGATCACCGTGAGCGTCTCCCCACGTCGAACGGAAAGGTCGAGGCCCTCGTAGACGACGTTCTTGCCGAAGGCCTTCCACAGGTTCTCGAACCGAATCAATTCCTCGCCCGGGCGGGCGCGCAGCTCGTGCCGGGAGAGGGGTTCGAGACGGGTCTTGGGGGCGGAAGCGTTCACAGGGTCAGAAGGAGCTGGGTGAGGAGGAGGTCGGCCACGAGCACGCCCACCGCGGAGATGGCCACCGTCTCGGTGGTGGCGCGGCCGACGCCCTCGGTCCCGCCGGTGGTGCGGAACCCCTTGTAGCAGCCCACGATGGCGATGAGCAGACCGAAGACCACCGACTTGAAGATGCCGGAGGTGAAGTCGTTGAGCTTGGCCGCCTCGAAGGCGTGGCGGAAGAACTCGCCGAACGAGATCGCATAGACCACCTTCGCCACCACGGCGCCCGACAGCAGCGCCACGGTGTTGGCGAAAACGGTGATGACGGGGATGCAGATCATCGTGGCGATCACGCGGGGGAAGACGAGCTTCTTGATGGGATCGGCGCCGAGGGCGCGGATGGCGTCGATCTGCTCGGTGACCTGCATCGATCCGAGCTCGGCGGCGATGCCCGAACCCACGCGGCCGCCCACCGTCAGTGCGGTCAGCACCGGCCCCAGCTCGCGCAAGACCGAGAGGGCGAGCACCCGGCCGATCGCGTAGGCGATGCCGAACTTGGCCATGAAGTAGCCGAACTGCACCGTCAGGACCATGCCGGCGAAGAGCGCCGTCAGCGTGCCGATCGCGGTGGAGCGAATGCCGATGTGCTCGATCTGGTAGACGATCGCGCCGAGGTCGAAGCGCCCGCGGAAGCCGCGGGTGAAGACCTGCCACGTGAGCAGGAGCCCGCCGCCGACCTGCTCGAAGCCGGATCGCAACGCCTCCAGCAGAGGGAAGGAGGCCTTGCCGTCGATCGCCGCGCCCCTGTCCATCTATCGCCTCCCCGGAACGTCGAAGCTCGCCACGACCCTCCGGTAGGTGGGCAACTGCGCGTCGAAGCGCGCGGGAGACGCCAGGTAGGTGAGGTCGTAGACGCAGCCGTCCTTCTTGAGGACGATGAGCTCCATCACCACCGGCACGCCGTCGAGCGTGGCCGAAAGCCGCGTCCGCAGCGCTCCCCGGCCCGCGAGATGCAGTTCCTCGCGCTCGATCACGCTGCGGTTCTCGAAACCGATGAGCAGGTGGTTGGTCAGGACCGGAAGGCTCGGATCCCCGTGGTTTTCGCACTCGGCGTTCACGGCGATCACCTCCCCCGCGGGGT
>DATGOH010000272.1:0-5605 GCA_035306165.1 Ferdinandcohnia sp. | reverse complement strand
ATCCCCTTCGCCGACGGCATGCTCCGCCTCTTCGTCTCGGACTCCACGCTCAACCGCGACTCCGCCATCCTCGTGCACAGCGGATCGACGAGCTTCCTGGATCTGAACGACTGCAAGATCCACGACCGGCTGGGAAACATCGCGCGGGCGTACGGGCCGATCACCGCGTTCAGCGCCCAATTCTCCGGCGCCATCTGGCATCCCGTCCGCTACGACTACGACGAGCGCACCCACAACGTCCTCTCCAAGAAGAAGATGTTCTCGAAGTTCGAGGCGGTGGCGCGGGCCATCCAGGTCCTCAACCCCTCCCACTTCATCGCCGCGGCGGGGCCCGCCTGCTTCCTCGATCCCGACCTCCTCGGGGAGAACTTCCGCACCTCGAGCATCTTCCCCCGCGCCCCCACCTTCTTCCGCTTCCTCGAACGGCGCCTGGGGAACGTCGCCACCCGCTTCGCCGAGCCCATGCCGGGCGACGTCTTGGACCTCTCGACGGGCGCGTGGATCCACCAGAGCGAGGAACGGCTCACCGACGAGAACTTCGAGGCCTACGTCCGCGCCTACGCCGCGCGGATGCAGGAGGTCCTCGCCTCGCGCAGGCGCAACGTCTCCCGCCTCGAATCCGAGCGCGTCGTGGATCGCCTCGAGGAGGTGCTCCGGGCGAAGCTCGAGCGCCTGAGCCTGCGCGATCGCATCCGGATGCCGCTCTTCGTCCAAGTGGAAGAGGCGCCCGACTCCATCCTCCGCGTCGATTTCCCCGCGGCTCGGATCGACCGGGTGCGTTCGATGCCGGACGACGGGCGCCACGCGCTGCGCGCCAAGGCGCTCGACCTGCTCCCCCTGCTGGACGGGAAGATCACGTGGGACGAGTTCCTCCTCTCGCTCCGCTTCACGATGAGTCGCAAGCCGGACGTCTACGACGCCGTTCTGCACGGCTTCCTCGCCGTGGAGGCCGAGGACCTCCCGGCCTTCTGCGACCACATTCTCGCCGCGGAATCGAGGCAGGAGCGGATGCTCGTGCAGATCGGCGATCGGCGCTACTCGGTGCACCGCTACTGCCCCCACCAGGGCGCCGACCTCTCCCAGGGCTGGATCGAGAAGGGACGCTACCTGGTCTGCCCGCGCCACCGCTGGCAGTTCGACCTCGAGGACGGCGGCAAGTGCACCTTCAACGACTGCAGCATTCGCGCGATCGAGACGAGCCGCGAAGAAGCGGGCGTGGAGGCTGCGGCCGCGCCGGAGATCGCGCTGGAAGCCTGACCGAGCGTTCCCGTTCAGGGCGTGCCGAGGGTGAAGGCGAAAGCGACGTTGTCGCTGCGCACGCCGACCGGCCCCCGCATGCGGGCCGCGGCCTCGTCCAGTTCCCCCTCCCAGACGAGCGCGCCGTCGATCCACACCCGCAGGCGCTTCTCCTCCACGCGCGCGCGGAGGCGATGGCGCGCGCCAACGACGAGCGGCGGCGGCGGCGTGTAGGTCGCGGGTCGGAGCGTGCGGTAACCGCGCGTGCCGCACTCGGCGTGGCGCTCCATGCCGGGGTTCGCCTTGCGGCTGACCACCAGGTCGGGCTCGGGCTCGATGCGCCACATCACGTAGAGCACGTTGCAACCATCGCGCGCGCGCAACTTCAAGCCGAGCTGCCGCCGCCGCTCGCCGGAGGCGAGGGGCGCCACCTCTTCCGTCGGTCCCAGGTAGACGAAGTCGAGCTCCGCCGCGTCCCCTTCGCGACCCTCCGTCTGCGCCCGCATCTTCGGCGAGCGGCTCGCCTGTCGCAGGCCTGAACAGCGCGAGGCGAAGGCCTTCGGGCAAATCCGATCGGGGGACTCGAGGGTGCCGAGCGTCGCTTGCAATAGGAGCGGCTCGGCCGCGGCGTGGGCGCAGAAAAGGGCCAGGGCGAGAGGACAGAGGCGCCACATGCCGCGGTTCAACGTCGGATGTGCACCTCGGGCACGCGCGCCGGCCGGAGATCCGATTCCTCGTGCTTGCCGCGCACCGACTTCCCGCTCCCCTTGCGGGGGGTCGGTTCGGCTCGCGTGCCGAGGAAGCGATCGAGCTCCTGGACGTGCCGCTCCAAGAAGGCCCGCTCCGCTTCCAGCCGCGCCGATTCCACCCAGAGGTAGTCCCGGAATCGAGCCACCTTGCGCGTTTCGAGCCCTTCCACCACGGCGAGCTGCTCTTTGACGTCGCGCGCGAGCACCGTGACCTCCTCGAGCCGCCGCCGCTGCGCCTCGCGCGTGGCCTCGAGGGCCGCGAGCGCCTCGGCGATCCGCTGGTTCCCCGGCGATCCACCGCGGACCCGGCGCCACTCGTCGCGCGCCGCACCGGCCTCGCGGTTGGCCGACCCCTGCCAGAGATGACCGATGTCGTAGCTGATCCCGATCACGCCGAAGAGGGGAACCCCCTGCCGTACCGTGAGCAGCTCCTCGTACCCACCCTCGAGCTTGAGGCCGAAAGCGCGGGCGCTGCGCAGCGCCGCTTCCGCCTCCTCGACCTCGCGATCGGCCGCCCAGTAGGCCTCGAGGAGGTCCGCGAACGGCTCCGTCGTTTCCGTCGGATGCACCGCCGTGCGGGCGATCTCCATCTCGGAGTTGGCGATGGCGTCGCGCAGCTCGTCCACCCGGATGCGAAACGACTGGAGGTCCTCCACGGTGGCGCGCGCCGCGGCCACGTCGGCCGCGAGCGTGTCCATCCGCTGCATCAGGCTGGGGAGCACGTTGCGCAGCACCGCCACCTTCGCCGCCAACGCGGGAAGCATCGTGATGCCGCTGCCGGTGCGCAGCGCCGCCTCCAACCGGGTCATGGCTCGATACCGCGCACACTCGGCCCGAGCGCGCCGCATGACGAGGTTGCCGCGCACGACCTCGACGAGGTCGTAACGGATGCCGGCGAGGATCCGCGTGGTCTGCACGCCGGCGGCCGGCTCGAGCCCGGAGCCCACCGCCGAAAAGTGGCCCAGGCTGCCGAAGAGCTCCGGCGCCCTGAGCAGTGCGGCGTCGCTCCGGGCGACGCTTTCCACGTAACGACAGTAGGCATCACCCTCGTCGACCGAAGTCGGACCGGCCGGAAGATCGGGCCCGCCCGCGAGGAGGACGAGCACGGCGCTGAATACACCTGTCTGCATCTGGGCTCCCTGGGGCGACGGGACGAATCGCGTCGGCGGCGCGGGATGCGCGTGCAAGGGCTATGTGCACGCCCGCTCAGAGAAACAGAGGTCGGCCTCCCACATGGAGGACCTCTTCCTCCGCCCAATGGGGGTCGTCGAAGTCCACTTCCACCAGGATGCCCCGGACGATCTTGTTGCGGACCGGGTGGCGCGCCGTCACCTCGCCCTCGAGCCGCGCCGCGATCCGGCCGACCTCCCGACAGAAGACGATGCCCATGCTGCAGCCGTAGACCGGGGCGTTCGGCTGGGCGTTGCGCAAGTTCTCGTAGGGAACGAAGGCGACGGTGAGCTTGCCCTCGATGGCCCGGATCCGCGGCGCGTTCCGGATGGAGCGGAGGATCTCCTCGTACATCTCCACGCTCCGCATGGTGGCCTCGAGGTTCGCGCGGACCGCCTCGATCTCCTCCTCCGCACGGGCGAGCGCGAGTGCCGACTCGAGGTACTCCCTTTCGATGAGCACCACGTCCACGCTCGCCTTGCCGCGCCCCGCCCCCTTGACGAAGTCGTCCAGCGCCCGCGCGCGCGCCTGGATCTCGGAGATCCGCCCCGCGATGCCCGCCTCGGCCTCGGCGAGCGAGAGCCGGGTCCGCGCCATCTGGGCGAGCTGGTGCTCGAGGGTGAGGTATTCCTCGCGGTCCACCAGCCGTGCGCTCATGAGCTCATTCGCCCGCTTGCGTGCCATGCCGGCGTAGGCCTTGCTCGACAGCTCGACTTGGTCGCGCACCTCCCGGCTGGTCTCCAGGATCTCCCGCAGGCGCCGCAGCTCGCTCGCGCGCATGCGGCGATCGCTCTCCACCGCGTCGAGGAACCGCTCTTGGAAGCGACGTTCGGACTGAATGGTGCGCTCCAACGCCGAGAGGCGGATGCGCAGTTCCCGGGCGTGGGCGAGCGCCCGATCGCGTTCCATCTGCTGCTCCGCCGCGTGGCCGTACAGGCGGATCACCTCCTCGTCGCTCGAGGAGATGATGATGGGTGCGATCCAGCTTTCGCTCGTATAGAAGAACGAATGTACGCCCAGGTAAGAGGCGAGCGCAATGAGGATCGCCCCGAGCACCGCGAACCCGAGCAATTTGTAGCAGGCGGTGAAGAACGCGTTGATGCGCGTCACGATTCCGGGATTCATGACACCATTCCCCCGACCGCCTTGTGCCCTCTCGTCTCCCAGCTCCCGGAGTCGAGCGTGAAAAGGGCCAAGGGCGTCAAAATCAGATACGAAACCGGCATCAGAATGGCCATCGACAAAAACCAATGGGGCTCGACCCTGCGATCCCTGGGGAGCGACCGCGTTTCGAACCAGTAGACGCAGCAGAGCGCCGCGATGAGCAAGAAGTGGAGGGTGACCAGGGTGAGGAAGCGGTCGTTGATGATGTCGTCCACCACCTTCACCGGATAGGCCAAAAGGAGCGCAAGCAAAGACACGTAGTGCAGGCCCACCACCGGGTGGAGCTTCCAGGCGTGGCTGAGACCGCAGAAGAGATCGATGAGGTTCGAGCGTCGCCAGCGGAGCTGCTGCGAGAAATAGGCGCGGAGGTTCGAGGGCGCCGAGGTGAAACAGAAGGCCTTCGTAGTGAAGATGGTCTGGTAGCCGGCCTTGACGATCTGCCGGCACAGGAAGCGATCCTCGCCGTACTTGATGGGTATGCCGAATACGTTTCGATTTTCTAGAATGGGCTCCAGCTCGTCGAGCACGGTGCGCCGGTAGGCGGTGAGGCAACCCGAAAGACACAGAACGGACCGGAAAGAGCGTTCGAGATCCTTGAGCCACTCTTGGGCGAAGTAGAACTTCACCTCCACCATCCGGGTGAGCCAGCTCTCGTCGCGGTTGCGCACGTAGGTACGTCCCCCGACCGCGGCGATCTTCGGATCCGTGAAGCGGGTGACCAGCTCCCGGATGGCGCGCGGATCCACCTGCACGTCGGAGTCCATCGTCACCACGATCTCGGCGGTGGTGTGCCGCGTCCCATGGATGATGGCCTTCCTCTTTCCTTGGTTCGTCGGGAGGCGCAGCACCTGCACGTTCGGCTGGCTCTCGGCCGCCTTGCGCGCCACGAGGTAGCTGTCGTCGGTGGAGAAGTCGTCCACCACCACGATCTCCAACTTCTCCTTCGGGTAATCCAGCCGCGCCAGGCTCTCGATGGTGGCCCGGATCCCGTCGCCCTCGTTGAAGAGGGGGATGACGATCGCCACCCGGGGCTCGAGCGTCGGATCCACCGGGTCCACGTGGCCGCCGCGCAGCCGCTTGAGCACCGCGCCGAGCACGTAGCGGTTCGTCAACACCAACAGGATCAACAAGTGGATCGGAAAGAGGTCCACCCCCCGCCCCCTCGCAGCGCCGAACATGATCAGCGCCGGGCGCTCGGGCAAGGGCTCCCGGTCGAGGAGTTTGCTTCCGGAAGACGAGAGCTAGTGTCTTGTGGCTCGACGAGTTCGTCGGGTCCACGGAAGACG
>DATGOH010000271.1:0-4919 GCA_035306165.1 Ferdinandcohnia sp. | reverse complement strand
CGCCGACGATTGCCGGAGCGTCTCCACCGACGCGTGCACCCTGTGCGGCAACCTCGTGATCGACGAGGGAGAGGAGTGCGATTCCACCAACCTCGCCGGCCAGAACTGCCGCCGCCTGGGATTCGCGGGGGGCATCCTCTCGTGCACGGCCGAGTGCACCTTCGACACGAGCCGCTGCGAGCCGGCGGACTGCGGCGACGGCGCCATCGAGGGCTTCGAGGAATGCGACGGCGAGAACCTGGCCGGGAAGACCTGCCGGGACTTCTCCTTCGCGGGCGGCATCCTCGCCTGTGACGCGGATTGTCGCTTCGACACCTCCGCCTGCACCGCGCACGACGTCTGCGGCGATCGTCTCCTCGGCAGCAGCGAAAGCTGCGACGATGGCAACGTCCAGGGCGGCGATGGGTGCGGACCGGACTGTCGGCTCGAGGCCGGCGTCTGTGGAGCGGCCATCGTCGACCTCGGCGCGGCGCTCGTCTCCGGTCCGGACGGTCCGGAGTACGTCGGCACGCTCGACGGCGCCGGTGCCGACGGCGAGAACGGTTGCCAGGATTCCTCCGGCCCCGATCGCGTGCACGCGCTCTTCGTGGAGGCGCGCTCGCTGATCCGCTTCGTGGTCGAGAGCCTCGAACCCGCTGGCGAGCTTCCGCTCTCGATCGCGGTGCGGACGGATTGCGCCTCGCCCGCGACCGAGACGGCCTGTGACGCCTCGCCGGACGGACCCGCCCAGATCGAGGTGCCGGTCGAGGCGCGGACGCAGATCTACGTCCTGGTGGACACGGCGTCCGGGGTGGAGGGCGGGTCGTACCGCCTGCGCGTCGACGCCAAGCCGATGGTGGGGCCGGGCGCGGCCTGCAACCCCGAGGTCCGCTGCGAACCGCCCTACACCTGTTCGATCGGCGGGATCTGCAAGGATTGCAGGGCCGATCCCTTCTGCCTCTGAGGCGCGGTACGGGCGGGAGGGCGTGGCCCAACCGGGCCGAGATCGGTATCCCTACGCTCCGCGATGGGTTAGGCTGCGCGCATGAACAAGGCCGCGCTCTGCATCCTGCTCGTGGCGTTCCCCTTCGTCGTGCGCGCGGAAGGCGCCGAGGCGCCGCCGCGCATCGAGGACCCGCGCCTCCCCGTCCTTCGGGCAATGAAGGCGGAGCTCGACACCTCGATGGCGCGCCTCCGACTCGACGACCACGAGGCCCCGTACTTCGTGAGCTACCAGCTCAAGCAGATCGAGGCCTACGGGATCGTCGCGCGGTACGGCGCCATCATGGAATCGCAGCCGCGCAAGGAAGCGCGCTTGCACGTGGACGTGCGGGTGGGGGACTACGAGGCCGACTCCTCCGGCACGCGCAACGAAACCCCCTTCTTCTTCGGCGAGGGGGACGGGCCCACCTACTTCGCTTCGACCAACGCGCCGGTCGAGTTCCATCCGGACGCGCTGCGCACCGCGCTCTGGCTGCTCACCGACCAGCAGTACAAAGCGGCGCTCTCCTCGTGGCTGCGCGGGAAGGCGCAGGCCGTCTACGCGGCGGAAAAGAAGAAGGTGGCCTCGTTCTCCCGGGAGGAGGCGGTGCGCTACGTGCAGCCCGCCATCGAGTTCTCCTTCGACGCGGCGTTCTGGGAAGAGGCCGCGCGCTCCCTCTCGGCCCGCCTCGCGGCGCAGCCCGAACTCTTCGATTCCGAGGTGCGGATTTCGGCCGAGAAGCAGATGCGATGGCTCGTCACCACCGAGGGGACGGAGCTGGTCACGGAGGAGGCCTTGGTCTCGGTCCACCTGCAGGCGGTGACGCGGGCCGAGGACGGCGAGCTCCTCGACAACAGCCGCAGCTTCTACGCGCCGACCGCCGCGGGCCTCCCGCCGCTCGAGGTGGTGCGGAAGGCCGCCGAGGAGATGATCGGGGAGCTTCTGGCGCTGCGCACGGCGCCGGTCATCGATCCCTACACCGGCCCGGCCATCCTCGCGCCGGAGGCGACCGGCGTGCTCTTCCACGAGGCGGTGGGCCACCGGCTGGAGGGAGAGCGGCTGCAGGACGACCAGGAGGGCCGGACCTTCAAGGGCCAGGTGGGCAACCGCGTCCTCCCCGCCTTCCTCTCGGTGTCGGACGATCCCACGCGCAAGGAGTTCGAGGGCGTCCCCCTCAACGGTCACTACCTCTACGACGACCAGGGCGTCCCCGCCCAGAAGGTGGATCTGATCGAGAACGGCGTCTTGAAGAACTTCCTGCTGTCCCGCAAGCCGGTGGAAGGATTCGATCGCTCGAACGGCCACGGCCGGGCGCAGGCCAACCGCACGCCGACGGCCCGCATGGCCAACCTGGTCGTCCACTCCACCAAGACCGTCTCGCCGGCGCGGTTGCGCCAGATGCTGGTGGCGGAGGCGCGCAAGGCGGGCAAGCCCTACGCCCTGCTCATCAAGGACATGACGGGAGGCAACACCAACACCTCCACCTACGGCTACCAGGCCTTCAAGGGCGTGCCGCGGATGGTCTACCGCATCGACGCCAAGACCGGGAAGGAGGAGCTGGTCCGCGGGGTGGAGATCGTGGGGACGCCGCTTTCGTCCATCAACAAGATCATCGCCACCAGCGACGATTACGGCGTCTTCAACGGCTTCTGCGGGGCGGAGTCGGGCTACGTCCCCGTCTCGACCATCGCCCCCTCGGCGCTGATCGCGGAAATCGAGCTGCAGCGCACCGCCAAGGCCAAGGAACGCCCACCAATCCTGCCGCCGCCGATGCACCGCGACGGTTGATTCGTGGACGCGCCCGGCGTCGAGCGCTTTACAAAGGGCGCGCGGCGTTGTCTAAGGGGGCGCAATGCATTCGAGAACGGCCATTGCGACCGCCACGGCCGTGGTCTTTTTGGCCTATGGCCACGTGGCGCTCGAGTGGCTCTTTTTCGCGACCACGCCCTCCTTCCTGGTGGCGGCGCCCATGGGTCACCGGCTCGCGGCCCTCGCCGTGGCCCCGTTGCCTGCCGCGCTCTTCCTCCTCGCAATCCACGGCTTGGCCGTGGCCGCGGCTCGGGGGCTCGCGCCCCGGGCGCGCTTTATGCTGCGCCTCGTCCCGGCCCTGGCCTGCGCCTGTATCGCGCTGGTCCTCGTCGACAACTTCACCTACACGGTCTTCGGCCTCTCGCTCGCTCGCGCCACCTGGGCGCGGATCCTCTACGTCCTCGGCTTCACGGGGATCGTCTGGAGGTTGGCGGGGCGGAGGGCCGAGGCGGCAGAGGACCGGATTCCCGGCCTGCGCGTGCGGGTCGCCGTCGCGGCGGGTCTCCTCCTCGTCTCGGGCCTGACCTTCGGGGCGCTGAAGTGGGCCTCGGACGGGCGCAGCGATCCGATCCCCCAGGTGCGGGCGAAGAAGGCGACGCTCCCCAACATCGTCTTCTTCGCCGCGGACGGCGTGAACGCCGCGCGGACCTCGGCCTACGGCTACCACCGCGAGACCACGCCCCACCTCGACGCGCGCCTGCAGGACGCGCTCGTCTTCGACAACGCCTTCACGAACTCGGCGCGGACGACCGGCTCGGTGACCTCGATGGTCACGGGCAAGCATCCCGCGACGACCAAGGTCCTCTTTCCCCCCTACATCCTGCAGGGCGACGACGCCTACCAGACCCTGCCGCGCCTTCTGCGCAAGCTCGGCTACCGCACCATCCAGGAATCGGTGCGCTACTACGCCGACGGCCCGGACCTGAACTGGAGGGAGTCCTTCCACTTCGCCAACGACCGGTGGATCGTCGGCGAGGTGCGGGCCTTCGAGCCCGAACTCCAGCTCGCCAACACGCTGATCGACGTGATCTCCGCGCGCCTCTCGGAGCGGCTGCTGCACATGGTGGGCATCAAGGCGATGCGCAATCCCTACGACCAGGTGGCCGGGGGGCGGCCGGCCAAGGTCTACGGCGTCAGCGACGACGATCGCATGCGGCGGGTCTTCGCCTTCATCGAGGAAAGCCTCGAGGCGGGCGACGGGCCCTTCTTCGCGCACATCCACCTGATGGAAACCCACTGCTGCACCTTCCGGCCGAAGGAGCCGCACTTCTCCGCCGGGACCTTCGCCTCGGAGGCGGAGTGGAAGGAAGCGGCCTTCGACGACACCATCCGCGAGGCGGACGCGCGCTTCGGCGCCCTGATGGAATTCCTCGAGCGGCGCGGCGTGCTCGACGACACGTTGGTCGTCTACAGCTCCGACCACACGCGCGGCTGGGATCTCCGCGAGCAGGTCCCGCTGGCCTTCTTCTTCCCGGACAAGGCCCACCGGGGCCGCCGCAGCACGCCGGCCCAGCTCCTGGACGTGACGCCCACCGTCCTCGACTACCTGGGGATCGAGGCGCCGGATTGGCTCGAGGGCACGTCGCTCCTGCGAGAGGACCTCCCCAAGGATCGGCCCTTCTTCGCGGTGGCCAGCCTGCGGCGGGAGGGCTTCCGTACCGACCAGCGCGACCACCTCACCCGCGTCAAGCAGGTGGGCCCCCCGACCTACGGCCTCACGGAGATGGGGATGGTCGTCTGCCAGCGCTGGTACGCGTGGAAGATCGAGGAGGGGACGGTGGAGCTGGGTGAGGTCCCCGCCTTCCGCGACGGCTGCGATCCGGAGACGCTACCCTCCCGCGAACGCGCGCGGGAGATGATGGAGAGGCATCTACGCGAGCGCGGATTCGCCTTTCCGGGAGCGGATGCGACATGAGCGTGGCAGAACGTGAGATCGGCGGTCGGCCGACGGCGGAGTCGGCACCGCTTGCCGCCTCGTTCCGCGATCCCGCCGGCGTGGTCTTCCGCCGCGACGGCGTGCTCTATCGCCAGGTGAACGCGGTCCATCGCGAGGACTGGGAGCGCTTCACGGGCGGCCTGTACCAGCGGCTGGTGGACCGCGGGCTGCTCGTGGCGCACGAGGAGGTGGACGTCGAGCCGATCGGGCCCG
>DATGOH010000270.1:0-3165 GCA_035306165.1 Ferdinandcohnia sp. | reverse complement strand
CACCACGACCTTCAGCCGGCGCTCGCCCATGGAGAGGCGGCCGCAGACGTCGTCCAGGTAACGCGGAAGGAGGTCGAGTTCCCGGGTCTCGCCCCGGCCCTCGGGGAAGTCGCCGGCGTTGGCGAGCCTGTGGAGCTCGCGGATCTCGTGGCCGAAGAGGGCCGAGGTCCCCACGCCCAGCTTGAAGCCGTTGTATTCGGGCGGGTTGTGGGAGCCGGTGATGGCGACCATGCCCCCGACGCCCTCGAGGACGTGGGCTCCGTAGTAGACGAGGGGCGTGGGCACCTGGCCCACGTCCACCACGTCCACGCCGCATTCGTTCAGCGCGCGGGCGAAGACCGTTCGGAAGCCGTCGGAGCTCTCTCGGCAGTCGCGGCCGAGGACCACGCGGCCTCCGCCGGCCCCGAGCACGCGGAGGGCGAAGGCCTTGGCGATGCGCTCGACCCCCTCGTCCCGGAGGTCTTGGTCCACGAGGCCACGGATGTCGTATTCGCGAAAGATGTGCGCAGGGACCGTGTGCATGGCGGGCAATCTAGGCCCGCACCCCCCGGCGATCAATGGCCGGGGGGTCCCGCGCTCAAGGGAATTGCTCGACGCCGAAACGTCCGATGGCCCGCGCGAGGCGAAGCGAGGCCACCTGCACGTTGAGCTCCTCGGTGACGGCGTTGACCTCGGCGGCGAAGCGCGCGTTCAGCGCGTCGGTCACGTCCAGGTAGGTGGCGACGCCGGCGTCGTATTGCGAGCGGACGAGGTCGGCGTTCTCGGAGGCGAGCTCCACCTGCGCCCGGGCCTTCGCCAGGTTGGCGCGGGCGCTCTCCAGATCCAGCAGCGAGGTCTTGATGTCCCGGACGACCTCGCGGGCGAGGTTCTTGCGGTTCGCCTCGGCCTGGCGCCGCGCCGACCGCGCGTCGTCCAGGTCGGCGTAGCGACGGAGGCCATCGAAGATGTTCAGGCTCGCCACGAGCTGGACGTTCCAGGAGGTGTTCGTCCCGGTGAAGCCGGCCACGTTCGCCCAGATGAACTGGCCCTGGGCGGAGAGCACGGGCGCGAACTGCCACCACGCGGACTTCACCAGCCGGTCGGCCAGCTCCTCCTGCGCGCGGGCCGCCTTGAGGTCCTTGCGGTTCTCCAGGCCGACCCGCAAGAGATCCTCCACGCTCCCCTCCGGAGGCGGGACGGTCTTGGGCATGACCACGTCGAAGGGCTCCTCGATGCCGGTGAGCTGGGCGATCGCGTGCTTGGCGGAGGAGAAGGCGTTCTTGGCGCGGACCAGGTCCTGCTCCGCCTGCGAGCGCGCCACCGCGGCGCGGAGCCAGCCGACCTTGGGCACCTCCCCCACCTCGAAGCGAGCGCGCGCCACCCGCTCCTGCTCGTGCTGCGCCTGCACCTGCTGATAGGCGACCTCGATGAGGCGGCGGCTGGCGACGGCGCCGTAGTAGGCCTGGGTGATGGCGAGGATCAGCTCGTTGCGCGCGAAGGTGATCTGCTGCTGCGTGGCCTCCACGCCCTTGTTCGCCGCGGCGATGCCGAAGTAGGCGGGCATGGCGAGGATGGGGAAGGCCACCTGCCCCACCGCCGCGAACTGATCCTGCTTCTGCACCTCGAGGTCGAGGATCCTCGCGGGCACCATCGCGCCGCCGGGGCCCTCCACGAAGCCCGCGGTGAAGTCGGGGAATTGGATGATCGCCTCGTGCGAGTACCGCGTGTAGGTGAACGCGGCCGTCACCTGAGGCAAGAGGTTCGACCAGGCCCGCTGCACGGCGTTGTTCGCCTGCTCGAGCTGCTCGCGGAGCTGCACGAGGTCGAGGTTGCCGTCCGGGCGCTCGGCGTGCGCGAGGACCTCCTGCAGGGTGAGCACCGGCGCGCCGTAGTCCGGGATCTCGCCTTCGGGGGTGTCGGCCAAGGCGAGCGGCGCGGGGATCGCGCCCATCGTCGGGCGCTGCGTTTCCCCTTCCTGACCGACCGCCGTCAGGGGCAGGAGGACCAGGGCGAGAGCGAGGATGCGTTGGCTTCTCATGGTGCTTCCTTCCAAGACGAGTCGGGCCTCAGGCGGCGAGATCCTCGGTCGCCGCCGGCGCCTCCCGGCCGAGCTTGCGCCGCAGCCAGGCCACGAGCTGATCGAGCAGCGAGTACACCACCGGAACCACGCCCAGGGTGAGGAAGGTGGAGGTGACGAGGCCGCCGATGATCGCCACGGCCATGCCGTTTCGCAGCTCGGCGCCGTCTCCGCTGGCGAGGGCCGGCGGGATCATGCCGCCGATCATGGCGAAGGTCGTCATGAGGATGGGGCGGAGCCGGAGGGGTCCGACCTCCTCGAGCGCCTCCCTCGTGGACTTGCCCCGGGCCTTGAGCTGGTTGGTGAAGTCCACGAGGAGGATGCCGTTCTTGGTCACGAGGCCCATCAGCATGATCAGGCCGATCATCGCGAACATGGAGAAGAACTCTCCGGTGACCAGGAGCGCGATGAAGGCGCCGATGACCGCGAAGGGCAGCGACATCATGATGGTGAAGGGGTGGATCAGGCTCTCGAACTGGGCGGCGAGCACCATGTAGACGAGGACGATCCCGAGGATCAGCGCCGAGACGAAGGCGATGGCGGTGTCGGCCATCTCGCCGCCGGCGCCGTCGAAGTCGGTGACGATGGAGGCCGGGAGCTCCGTCTCGGCGAAGCGCTGCAGGAAGGCCATCGCCTCGCCCAGCGCGAAGCCCTGCTCCAGGTTCGCGAGGATGGTGATCTGCCGCGAGAGCGCCTGGCGGTCGATCTGCGTCGGACCCTCCACCTCCTCCACCCGGGCGATGTTGCGCAGCTCGATGAGCTCGCCGGTGCCCGCGCGGATGGGGAGCGCGCCGAGGTTGGCGGCGTCGGCGAGGACGTGCTCCGGCAGGCGGATGCGCACCGCGTAGGTCTCGCCACCTTCGCGGTAGTCGCTGATCTTGTCGCCGCCGAGGTAGGCGCGAAGCGTCTGGCCCAGGCTCGCGGCGGGGATGCCCAGCGCCGCGGCGCGATCGCGATCCACGATGACCGCGAGCTCCGGCTTCCCGGGCCGGTAGGTGGTGTCGATGTCCACGAAGCCACCGCGCTCACGCATGGCGGCGACCACCTTCTCGGAGCTGGCGATGACCTCCTCCCAATTCGGTCCACGGATGTTGAACTGGATCTCCTGG
>DATGOH010000269.1:0-12270 GCA_035306165.1 Ferdinandcohnia sp. | reverse complement strand
GATGCGGGCGAGTCGCTCGAGCGGGCCGCCGTCCGCGAGGCGAAGGAGGAGACCGGGCTGGACGTGCGGCTGGAGGAGCAGTTCTTCACCTACTCCGATCCCGGCCGCGATCCCCGCATGCACACGATCTCCACCGTGTATCTGGCGCGGGCCGAAGGCGAACCGCGGGGCGGTGACGACGCGAAGGATGCGCGCGCCTTCTGCTGGGATGCGCTTCCCCCCCTCGCCTTCGACCACGGCCGGATCCTCGAGGACGTGCGACGCTACCTCACGACGGGTCGCCGGCCGCGACCGGCAGCCGGAGGGTGAAGGTCGATCCCCGTCCGGGGGTGCTCTCGACGGTGAGCGTCCCGCCCAGGGCGGAGGCGAGGAGTCGACTGATGGCGAGGCCGATTCCCGCGCCCTCCTCCCCCTCTTCGGTCAGGCGCCGGAACTCTTGGAAGATCCGTTCGCGATCCTCCGGAGCGATGCCCCGCCCGGTGTCGCGCACGTCCAGGGCGACAGCGGCCTCTTCGACCCGCAGCTCCACCTCGATCGAGCCTTCGTCGGTGTACTTGACCGCGTTGGAAAGGAGGTTGCCGAGGATCTGCGCGATCCGTCGCCCGTCGGATTCGATCGTCGTCGGATCACTCGGGAGGTGCACGCCGAGTTGCAATCCTTTCGTCTCGGCCTGCGCGCGGTACTCTTCCACCACCTGACCGACGATCGTCGCGAGGTCGATCGACTCCTTTTCCACCACGAGTTCGCCGGTCTCGGCCCGCGCGAGGGCAAGGAGGTTCTCGACCAGATCGAGCGCGCGATGCAGGGCTCGCCGCGCCCGGCCGATCTGCACGTGGGTCTGGGGCGGGAGCAGGTCGCGGGTCTTTCGCTCGAGGAGTTGCAAATAGCCGTCCACCGCGGCAAGCGGGTTCTTGAGGTCGTGGCCGATGCCGCGGATGAGCCGCTCGCGGCTGGCGGAGATGCGCTCGACCTCGGCGCGTCGCCGATCCGCGTCCGCGCGTGCCACCCGCTCCCTTCGTAGGAGCTCCTCCCGCTCTTCCTCGGCTCGAATGGTCTCGGTGATGTCCTCGGCGATCCCCGCGATCCGATGGATTTCGCCACGCACGTTGCGGACCGGATAGCTCCGCACCCGCACCCAGCGGACGGTGCCGTCCGGCCGGACGACGCGATACCGCATCTCGATGGGCTTACCATCTCGCACCGCCTCCAGGTTTTCCATCACGCGTTCATAGTCGTCCGGATGGATGGCGCGGTTGGGTGAGCGCGGATCCTCGTAGGCGCTCTCGACGCTGCGGCCCCAGACCCGCTCGTAGGCGGGATTCGTGTAGTAGCGCTTGGTCATATCGGGGCTCACCAACCAGATGACGTCCTGCACGTGATCGCCCACCTGTCGGAACCGCTCCTCGCTCTCCGCGAGCGCCCATGCCATCGCTTGGTAGCGGCGACCGAGGCGGTAGATCTGGAGCGCCGCGACGACGGCGAGCAGGAGGAGGGCGACCTCCGCGAGAAGACCGAAGCGATACACGCTGTCGTGACGGGCCCGCCGCTCGGCGATCTCGTCGGTCAGCCTTCGCTCGAGGTCCACGGCGAGATCGAGGATCCCCAACAAGCGCTCGTGCAGGTCGGGAAGGAGTTCACGAAAGGCGTCCGGCGAGATCCGGCCGCCGAGGATGGCGTCAAGGAGGCGATCGCTCTGGCTGATCTGCGCGTCGAGTGCGGCGAGCCGATCGGCGTATTCGGGACCGAGAGAAGGACCGAGCCGCAGCAGCCGCTGCATGGCCTCGTCCCGACGCTCGCGGGCGGCGCGCTGCTCTTCCCGAAAGCGCGGGTCGCCGCTCAAGACGAAGGCGCGGCTCGCGGCCGTACCGATGGCCACGTCGACTTGCAGATCGCTCAGCGCGTCCCGCGCGGGGCGAAGACCGGCATCCACTTCCCGTCGGAGGGCATCGATGCGGACGAGCAGAACGAAGGGAATGACGAGGAGAAGCGCGAGCGAGAGGAGAGCGACGAGGATGGGGAAGCGGGGAAATCTCCTCCCGATACCGTCGCCCGCGGTCCGTTCCCTTTCTGCGTCCCCAGGCATGGGGAGAGGATGCGCGCGCCCCTCGGCTTCGGCAGCCCCTTCCCTCCGACGGGCGCGCTTCCTTCGATTGTCAACACCTCAGGCGTCGCTTCTGTCGAGGAGCAGACGGTCGATCTGAAATTGTTTCAACAGTCCCCTCCCTTCTCTTGACGCCCCATGAGAAACAAAGAAACACTGCACTGTGCGCTTTCGAATGGCGCACTTCGTGTGGAGGATACGATCATGGCTGGAGTTATCTCGGGCGGAGCCATGGGGGGATTTTGGAGGCGTCGTTGCGCGCGCTCGCCCTTCTTGCCGTAATTGCCATCGGCGCGCCGTCGCCGGCGGCGGCGCAGGCGACCGATCCGAGGGGGATCGGCGTCGTCATCATCGATCTCAAGCCGGTCAACATCCATCCGCAGGGGATCGGCGTCGTCATCATCGACTTGCTCGTCTGCGACCAGCTCGTCTCGATCGAGGAGTCCAACTGCTACTGGATGCCCAAGGAAGGCAAGGCGTGGATCGAGGTGATCGGCACCAACGAGATCGGCGTCGGCGTCAATCGCACCGGCAAGGTCGAGGACGTCCACGGCCACTGCTATGCGGTGCAGGATGCGAGCCTGTATCGCTCCGCCAAGGACGTCAGCGCCGTCACGGTGCGTTTGGAGGCCTACGGCTGGGAGCTCGACACCTCGCCGAACCGCTTCGCCGCGCGCCCCAACTCGCTCCTCAGCGTCCACCACGGTGAGGATCCCTGGGGCGTGAGCGAGGGCATGGAGCGCTACCTCGACACGGACGTGACGCCGGACTGCAACTGATCCGCATCGCTCCGTGCACCGGAGCCGGGGAAGGGGAATCCTTCCCCGGCTTTCGTTCCGCCCTCAAGCGAGGAGCTCCAGTAGATCCTCCCGCGTGAGGGAGGCGGCCGCGGTGGCATCGCCGATGGCCGCCTCCGCGATCTGCCGCTTCCGCTCCTGCAGCTCGAGGATGCGATCCTCCACCGTCCCCTCCGCCACCAGTCGATGGACGAAGACCGGCCGCTCCTGCCCGATGCGGTGGGCGCGGTCCGCAGCCTGATCCTCGGCGGCGGGGTTCCACCAGGGCTCCAGCAGAAAGACGTGATCGGCCGCGGTGAGGTTGAGGCCGGTCCCTCCCGCCTTGAGCGTGGCGAGGAGCACGGGCGGACCGCTTTCCGCCTGGAACGAGGCCACCACCTCCCCGCGGTCCCGGGTCGAGCCGTCCAAACGCAAAAAGTCGATGCCCGCCGCGCGCAGCCCCGGCTCCACCCGATCGAGCAAACCGGTCCACTGCGAGAACACCAGGGCCTTGTGGCCGTCGCCGACCGCCTGCTCCAGGCGTTCCAAAAGGAGCGCCACCTTCGAGGAGCGCTCCGCGTGCTGGCCGGGGAGGAGGCCGATGTGGCATGCGGCCTGGCGCAGCCGCAGCAATGCCTCGAGGGCGGCCATCATCCCCGCGTCCCCCGGACCCGCGAGCTGGGCCACGACCTCCTTGGCGGTGGCGGCGCGGAGGGCCTCGTAGACCTCCCGCTCGCGCTCGTCGAGGGCGAAGCGCAGCACGAGATCCGTGCGCGGCGGCAGCTCGCGTGCGACGTCTTGCTTACGCCGCCGCAGGACGAAGGGCCGGATGCGCTGGCGCAGCCGTTCCGCCACGCCGGGGTGCCCCTCCGCGATCGGCTGGGCGTAGCGCTCCTGGAAGTCGCGCCGACCGCCCAAAAAGCCGCGCGCCAAGAAGTGGAACTGGCTCCAGAGTTCGTCCAGGCGATTCTCCACCGGCGTGCCGGTCAGGCAGAGGCGGAAGTCGGCGGAGAGCCGGTAGGCCGCCTGCGCCACCTGGCTCTCGGGGTTCTTGATCGCCTGGGCCTCGTCGAGCACCACGGTTCTCCAGCGCCGCGCCGCCAGCCGATCGGCGTCGAGGCGGAGGATGGCGTAGGTGGTGAGGGTGACGTCCGCGTCGGGATCGAGGCGCCGGCTGGGGCCGTGGTAGACGGAGACGCGCAGCGCCGGGCGGAAGCGGCGCAGCTCGGCAACCCAGTTGGGCAAGACGCTCGTCGGCGCCACCACCAGCGAACCCGGCTCGAGCACGCAGGCCGCCTGCAACGTCTTGCCCAGGCCCATGTCGTCCGCCAGCAGGCCGCCCAACCCGGCCGCGCGCAAGAAGGACAGCCAGGCCACGCCCTCCCGCTGGTAGGGGCGGAGTTCGACCCGTAGATCGGTGGGAAGCTCCGGGGAGGGGAGGCCGGAGAAGTCCTCGAGCAGCGGCCGGAGGCGGTCGAGCTCGGGGGGCGGAGGAAGGTCGAGGGCCTCGCACAACCGCCCCAGATCGGGAAGCGAGGAGGCGGGGACGCGACCGTCGGGCGCGCGTGCGGCGAGGAGATCCGCCAGCAGGGCGCCGTGCCGATCGAGCCAGTCCTTGGGCAGCGGAGCGAAGCCACCATCGAGCAGGGGCACGAGGCTCTCGCCTCCGCGCCACGCGCGCAGCACGGCATCCGGCGCGGCCTCGCCCGAGCCGGAGCGGAAGCGCACGCCCAGCCGCGTCCCCTCCACACCGACCCAGGGTTCGATCGGCGGCGCGAGGGTGAAGTGCGCGTGGCCTTCGCCGCGCAGACCGATGCCCCCCGTCTCCAGGCGGCGCACCAGGGAGATGGCCTCCGCCGCCGCGAGGCGGAGGCGGTGCCCCGCATGCAGGCCGAAGTTCTCCTGCAGCCGCCGCTGGAGGCGGCGCTCGGCTTCCGGATCGCGGATCGGTACGGGACCGCCCAGGTGGACGAGCTTGTCGCCGACGAGGCGGGCGACGGGCGGATCGCCGTAGACTACGGTGGGAAGCACCGAGAGCGCGTCGCCCTCGCGCTCGGTGTGCACCTCGATGCGCGGCACGAGGCGCTCGGCGCGGGGAAGGCGCGCGGTCTTCCGCTCGATCGGGAGCTTGCCTTCCAGGTAGGGAAGAACCTCGGTCACCAGCTCGAGGATCTCGTCGGGGCCGAAACGCCGCCCGCGCCGGAGGATCTCCATCTCGCGGGCGCTGAGGTCCGGCTGGGCGAGGAGCGCGAGGGCATTGCCGCAGCGGACCACGCCGTTGGCGAAGATCTCGTCGACGGAGGGGTCCTGCACGAGGTCGAGGCGGAAGCCGTCGGCCTGATCCTCCAGCCGGACCACCAGGCCCCTGCGCTCCGCACGCACCTCGACCGGTTCGCCGTCGAGGCGGATGTCGCTCTTTCCCACGAGCAGCCGGAGGATCGGCTCGAGGACCTCGCGGGGAAACCACCCCTCGAGCTTGGTGCCGATCCGGCCGTCGATCGCGAGGTCCTCCTCCGTGACGGAGAGCGGCGGCCCTTCGACCTTGCCCGCGACGATCGCGCCGAGCGTCTTGGTGAGGGGGATCTCCTCGCCCTGACGGACGAGGACGCGCGAGAGGTGCAGGCCGTCGGGCGCACGGCGGAAGCGGTAGCCGACGGTGGCGTTGCGTTCCGCCGCGGGCGCGATCTCCCTCCCCTCCTCGAAGGCGCGTTTGGCGGCAATCACCGCGGCGGCCGCGTGCATGCAGGCTCCGTCCGTCGCGGGGCATTCGCAGGACCAATCGCAAGCCTCGGGGTCGAGCACCACCAACCGCCCCACGCGCTCGCCGGGCGCGAAAACCCGCAGGGCGATGCCGGGGCCGGAGGACGCCTCCCGTACCACGGCCTGGCTCCGCGCGAGCTCCACGCCGCGCGACCAGGCGTGTCGCGAGGCCTCCTCGCGCACCGCTTCGAAGAGTTCTCGAATCTCCTTGCGCATCGACGCCTGCCCTTGTGGCTTCCCGGAGGGGCCCTTGCAAGCCCATCGTTGGGAATGGGCGCCTCCGTGTCGTGGCCCCGGCGGGAGACCGCCGTTCGACCAACGAAGAGAAAGGGGAAGATTCATCCCCGGAGGACCGGTTTTGGGCTTAGATTGGTGGCGGCACCCATGGACCAGCCGATTCGCATCGTCAGCTACAACGTCCGCTACTTCGGCCACGTGGCCAAGGGACTCGCCAGCACGCGGGCGGGCAAGCGCGGGATCGCCCGTGCGCTGGCCGGCCTCGAGCCCCTACCCGACCTGATCTGCCTGCAGGAAGTGGAGACCAACTCCATCCGCTCGGACATCGGCTGGCGCCGCACTCGGCAGGACGAGACCCAGCTCGAGTCCTTCATGGGCTACCTCGGGCAGGCCTTCCACGAAGGCGGGCTGGAGATGCCGTACGACGCCCTCTACTTCCGGGCGCACAACTACAAGCTCGGCGAGATCTCCCTGTACACGACGGGCCTGGCCATCCTGGTGAACCGCTTCACGCTCCGCGTGGAGGACCACAACGCGGACCAGCCCTTCGGGATCACCTACTACCGGGTGGCGCGTTGGAAGGACCGCAAGCAGAGCCGCATCTGTGCGCATCTGAAAGTGCGCGATCTCGGCGGCCGCCCTTTCCACGTCTTCAACACGCACCTGAGCCTGCCCACCCCCTTCGCCCGGGAGTACTGGGCGATCAAGGACAAGATGGGCTGGGGGCACAACCAGGTGCAGGAGGTGAAGCGGCTGGCCAGTTTCATCCGCCAGCGCGCGGGTGACGAGCCCTTCGTGGTCTGCGGCGACTTCAATTCGCAGCCGGCCTCGCCGGTCTTCGATATCATGCATCGCGAGTCGGGCCTGGTCGCGCCGCAGCTCGAGCTCGGGCAGATCGACCTCTCCCAGCCGCGCGCCTTCCCCACGGCGGGTTTCCTCCGCCTGCGCATGCACCTGGACCACCTCTTCTCCAACCACAAGATCCGGTGGACCGACCTCGCCGGGACCTTCCCCTTCGGCGCGGGAGGCCCCTTCGACGGCCTCTCCGACCACGTGCCGCTCATCGGCCGCTTCGAAATCGCCGTGCCGCGCGGCATCGGGGTGGGCTTCGAGGTCGACTCGCGTCGGGCGGGCTGATCGCGTACAAAGCCTGCCCATGTTCCGCCGGATCCTCGACGACTGGGTGCGCGCGCTGGCGCCGCTGCGCTTCAATCCCCCGGTCAGCCACGTCTACAATCCGCTCGTCTACGCCCGAGAGCCCTACGAGCGCTACCTCGAGCGCTATGGCGCGGGCCCCAAGGAGGTCCTCCTGCTCGGGATGAACCCGGGTCCGTTCGGCATGGCCCAGACGGGGGTGCCCTTCGGCGAAGTGCGGCTCGTACGCGACTGGCTGCGGATCGACGGCCGGGTGGACAAGCCGGCGGTCGAGCATCCGAAGCGTCCCGTGCTCGGCTTCGACTGCCCGCGATCGGAGGTGAGCGGCGCGCGGCTCTGGGGCTGGGCACGGGACACCTTTGGCACGCCGGAGCGCTTCTTCGCCCGCTTTTTCGTCTTCAACTACTGCCCCCTCGCCTTCATGGAGGCCTCCGGCAGGAACCTCACCCCCGACAAGCTGCCCCGGGCCGAGCGCGAGCCGCTCTTCGCCGCCTGCGACGAGGCGCTGCGCCGCTTCGCCGCCGTCTGGAAGCCCCGATGGGTGATCGGCGTGGGCGCCTTCGCCGAGCAGAGGGCACGCAGCGCCCTGGGGGAAGCCGGCCCCACCTTCGGCCGCATCCTGCATCCGAGCCCGGCCAGCCCGCTGGCCAACAGCGGCTGGGCGGATTCCGTCAACCGCAGCCTGCGCGAACTGGGGATAGCGATCCCATGAACCCCGCCGAACACGCCAAGGAAGCGATCCTGCGCGCCCTCGCCGGCGCCGCGCCCGACACCCTCCCCTGGGAGGCGCCGCCCCCGGAGGGCCTCTTTCTCGTGGTGCGGGATCCCGAGGGAAAGGTCCGCGCCTCGATCGGCACCAGCCGGGCCGAAGGCGATGCCGGCCGCCTGCTCGCCCGCCTCGCCCGCGCCGCGGTGGCCGACGACCCGCGCTTCCCGCCGCTCACCGAGGCGGAGGTGGGCTCGGTCCGCGTCTGGGTCCTCGGTGCCGGGCGCGACATCGGCGGTCCGGACGAGCTCCGCCCCGGTGAGGCCGTGCGCGTTCGCGAAGGGCGGTTCTCCGGGGTGTTCCTGCCGGACAACGATGCCGGTCCGGCGTGGGATCCGCTCGCCTATCTCAAGCAGGCCTGCCGCAGGGCCGGCCTCGAGGCCCACGCCTTCCAGCGGGCCGGCGTGGAGATCCGCGCCTACCCGACCACCCTCTACGAGGCCACCCGGCCCTGAGACGGAACGGGGGCCAGGAAGGCCCCCGTTCGCAGCGCAACGCGCCCGATTCGATCAACCCCGAGGGAACTCGCCGGGCGGCGGCTGGCTCTGGCTGCCGGCCTTGGTCCGCGCCTCGTCCCACTTCTCGTAGGCCGTGGCGACCTGCTGCTCGCGCTGCTCCAGCTCCTGCCGCGCCTGGGCGGCCTCGGCCTTCTGCTGCGCGACCTCCGCTTCGAAGGTCTGCGGGTCCATGTTCTCCACGCGGGTGTCGTTGGCGTCGGCGAGCACCTGGTACTCCGCCTGGCGCAGGAGAGCCTCGTGCACGTCGACCTCCTCCTCCGCGTACTTGA
This sequence comes from Ferdinandcohnia sp., assembly GCA_035306165.1. Lineage (GTDB taxonomy): Bacteria > Myxococcota > Myxococcia > Myxococcales > Vulgatibacteraceae > ZC4RG40. Next base: position 3,688 of record DATGOH010000269.1, on the reverse strand, counting down.
CCCGCGCCCGGGCGGCCTCCCGATTGGCCTCGGCCCACTCGACCTGGGCGTCCGCCGCGGCCAGGCCGGCCTCCGCCTGGCTGAGCTGGGCCTGCGCCTGCTGGACGCGCTTGGCGTCACCGGTGTTCCGGGCGAGCTTGACCTGGTTTTCCGCCGCCTCGACCCGACTCCGGGCGGCGTCGCGCTCGGCCTTGGCCACCTGGAGGCGGTTTTCGGCGTCCTGGAGCGCGACGTCGGCGCGATTCTTGTCGTTTTGGGCAGCGCGCAGCTCCTCGCGCGCTTGCTCCACCGGCTTCATCTGGCTCGGAGGCACCCGCGCCAGCCAGTCTTCCTTGATCTCGGGCGCCTTCCCCCTGGCGCAGCCGAAGAGGAGAGCCGCCGCCGCGAGCAGCGACAGGCTCCATCCGGTCTTCCGAACCATGCAACACCTCCCTCTGGCGGAAGCGTGTGCATTCCGACAAAGGGAGGGGAGCCCCGGGGGCGCCTCTCGCGCCCCCGGGCAGCCGGGCGCTCAGTCCTCCGGCACGAAGACGCCGCAGGTTCCGTCGCTCCGGAGCTTCGGCCAGCAGACGTTCGACTGGACGCACTCGTGCCGGTGCGCACGGTCGGGGCCGCGGAAGGTGCCCTCCGGGCATTCCACCGTCACGCCCGGCATGACGCCGCCGTCGTTCGCGCACTCGTAGATGGGGAGGTGGTTGGAGTTCGGATTGCTCGGGTCGCTGGGCTCCGTGCGGCCGAGGAACTCGCAGCTCCCATTCGGCCCGCAGGCGGACGCTTCCATGCAGTAGTGCTGCTGGACGGTACCGCCCTCCGCCATCGTCCCGATGCCGGCGTTGCAGACCCTGCCGGCGCCACACTGCCCGGCCTTGGACGGATCGCAGGCGCAGAGCTTGACCGACGCCAACCGGTCGTGGCTGAACTTCTTGCCCTTGACGATGGCCTCCACGCACTTGGTGTCGTTGGGGCAGTCACCGTCGCCCGTGCACTCGACCAGACCCGGGGCCGAGCCGCAGGGCGTGAAGCCGACCGGCGTGCACGCCCAACCCGCCGGGCAGTCCTGCCGGGTCACGCAGCCAGGGGCGCAGAAGTTCCCTCCCTGGAAGGAGATGCAGACGCCCGGATAGTACGGCGGACGCTCGCTCTCCGGCTTGTCGAGGTGCCGCTTGTACGTGAGGTCGGTCATGTCCACGCAGTCGCCGGGCGCATTGCACTCGACGCACCACTTGGCCTCGTCCATCGGGAAGCATTCGCCGTCGTTCACGCCCTGGGGCGCCTGAACGTACTCCGTTTCGCTGCGCTCGCCGGTGAGCGGATCGGTGTGGAACTCACCGGCGCAGAACTCGCCGAGGCGGCACCCGATCTCGGCGCCCCCGACGTCCACGCAGGTCTTCTTCTCACAGATGCCATGGACGGCGTTGTCCGGTTCGGCCGGGTTCGGCACGCACTTGTGCGTCTCGCCGCAATCGGGGAACGGCTCGTTGCAGCCGTTGCGCCAGTCGGGGCCGAGCCGGCAGGTGTCCATGCAGGTGAAGGTGGCGAAGTCGCAGAATCCACGCTCCGGCCGGCTCGGATCGCCGAGCGCGCACTCGTCGTCGCTCATGCATCCGATCCGGTTCCCGAAGTCGTCCTTGCGCGCGGCCTCGGGCGGCACGCAACGGTGCTCGTTGCCGTACTGCTCGCAGACGAAGCCCTTGCCATAGACGGCGCAGTGCTCGTCGGACTCGCACTCGGTGCCGCAGCGGCCCACGCCCCACAGGTGGCCCGAGGAGCAGTCACCGAGGAAGTCCTGATTGATGCTCGCCTCGGTCATGTGGCAGACGCGCTCCGGCGGGCAGCCGACCGTGCGGTTGGAGATGAAGTTGAAGGTGCAGCCGGGGATGCAGACCTGGCGCGCGAGATCGCAAACCGGGTTGAGCTGGTCGCAATCGTCGTCGCTCTCGCACGGCTTGAACCGACCGCAGTCGCCGTACTGGGGCACGCAGAGGCCCTCGGCGTCGCCCTGTCCGCGCACCAGGCCGGGCGGGCAGCTCCCCGCGCCGCTCGGCTTGCGCAGACAGACGTTGCGCGTCTCGCCGTTGTAGTTGTAGGGCACGCAGACGCCGCTGGAACCGCCCTCGCACTCCTCGTCGGACTCGCACTCGCTGCAGATCGACGAGAGCCGCCAGCAGACGCCGTTCCGCGGCGGGTCGCCGTTCTGCATGCTCTCGTCCGGCTGGCAGTAGCAGCGCGCCGTCTTGCAATAATCGAAATCGCGGTGCGTCCCGCAGTTGAACGACTGATCGCACGGCTCGCCCGGCACGCAGAGGCCGGTTTCCGTGTCGCACCGCAGGCCGGTGTTCAGTCCGCACTCCCGGTCGCGCGTGCACTTCGGAACGCAGATCTTCTCCTTCTCGTCGCAGCGTTCCCAGGCCTGGCAGTCGTCGTGGTCTTCACAGGGCGTGACCGGAGTGCCGCCGTCGCCGCCAGCACCGCCGCCACCGCCTCCCGCATCACCTCCGGTGCCACCGGTGTTCGCCGGTGGCTTCCGGTTGTCATCGCGGTCGTCGCCACAACCGCCGCCGACGAAGGCGGCGAGCGCCGCGACCAGCAGGGCGATCATCGGCATGGTCCGGATCCAGCGAAGCGATCTCATACCTACTCCTCGCGCCGAAGCGCAGACGCACCCGGGGCAGTCTGGAATCCGGAGGAGCATGCCATGGCCGGCCGGGCCATACAATACCCGGATCCGTCCGCCCGACCGCGCAGCGGAACCGGTCGAGGTGGCAGCGCGTCGTCGGGCGAACCTGCGCCGCCGCGGTTGCGGGGGGGCGACCGCCGTGCCCAGGATTGGATCGTGGGCCGACACTATCCCGATTTGCACGGCGATCCCGTCCTGCGGCACGGCTACTACTACGCGCCGCGGTACCACAAGCTCGCGCGGCTTCGGCCGGGGGATCGCCTCCCCCGCCACATGGGCCCCTGGGAGTTCATCGCGGCGGACGAGGAAGGCACGACGAGCGAGATCCTCCAGCTCCTCCTCGAGCGGCACCCCCGTCTCGATCCCTACCGCCTGACCTACGCGACCTCCACGCCGACCGATCCCATGCACCTCGCGCGGGCGCGCATCCTGCGGAGGTGGTCGTACGTGGCCGTGTTCTTCGCCGCCCTCCTCGTGGCCTCGCTGGCGCTCGGAATTCCATCCGGCCGCAAAGCCGAGTAGGATGCCGGCTCGTGAGGCTGTTGGTTGCGGACGACGACGAGGCGATCCGCCGCCTCCTCTCCCTGGAGCTGCGCGCCCTCGGCGCAGAGGTCTTCGAGGCTTCGGACGGGGAGGAGGCCGTGGCGCTCGCGCTCGAGCTTCGGCCGGATGGCGTCTTCCTCGACGTGCTGATGCCGAAGCGGAACGGTTACGAGGCCCTGGCCGAGATGCGGGCAGGAGGATACGTGGGGCGGGTGGTCATGGTCACGGCCCTGGGCAGCGAAGGTTCGCAGCACCTGAGCGGGGCGGTGCAGCCCGACGATTTCCTCACCAAGCCCTTTCGGCACCGGGAAGTGCGCGCGTGCTTCGATCGCTTTCGCGCCGCGATGACGGCCCCCTAGGCGCTTCGGGCGAATTGCCCACAGCCCACCGGCTTGCGTCGGCGGTGGAAGCCGGCACGATGGCAGCATGTTCGCCCTGATCCGTTGGGCCTTCCTCTGTTTCCTCGCC
>DATGOH010000268.1:0-6577 GCA_035306165.1 Ferdinandcohnia sp. | reverse complement strand
ACTACGCGACCGTGAACAAGAAACTCGGCGATCTCCTCGTCGCGCAGGGCGTCATCGACGCGGATCAACTCCAGACCGCCCTCGGCCACCAGCGACGGTGGGGCGGACGGCTGGGGGAGATCCTCGTCGGCCTCGGCTTCGCCTCGGAAAAGTCGATCCTCCGCGCCCTCTCGCAGCAGCTCGGCGTTCCCGAGGTCGATCTTTCCGGGGTGACGATCGCGGAGAACGCGCTCGCCCAGGTGCCCTTCGAGATGTGCCGCAAGCATCGGCTCGTCCCGCTCGCGGTGCGCCGCGACGAGAAGGGCGCCTTCCTGCACGTGGCCATGGCGGATCCCTCCGACCTGGAGGCGATCGACGATCTCCGCTTCCGGACCGGATTGCGCGTCGAGGTGGCGGTGGCGCCGGCGGTCGACATCGAGCACGCCATCCGCAAGCACTACCGCCACGAGATCGAGCTGGACTCCCCCTTCGGCGAGGCGCGCAAGCTCCACGAGAGCACGGGCGAGCTCATCCGCTTCGGCGAGGAGGTGGTCGACCTGGAGAGCCAGCCCGGCGCGATCATCGACACCACGCCCCGCGCGCCGCTGCGCATGCAGCCGAACGGCGCCCAGAAGGAGCCGGCGAAGGATCTCCGCGATCTCTTCGGCGCCTCGGATCCCGCGCTGCGGGCCGTCGAGACGCTCGTCCGCATCCTCACCCGCAAGGGGATCCTCGAGAAGGGCGAGTATCTGCGGGAGGTCCTTCGCGACTTCGAGGACGCGAAGGACCGGTGAGCGCGAGAAGAGCCCTCAGGCCTCGTTGTAGCGGACGTACTCGAAGTCGACCGGCTGGTCGTTGATGCCGCGCGGCGGCGGCGCGATCCAGTTGGCGAAGTGCCCCGGCGTGTAGACCGGCCGATGCATGATGCTGCGCAGGTAGGCGCGGTCCTCCTCGGTCGGGAGCCACTCGTGCTTGCGCGCCTCGAACTCCCCGGCGGTGATGAGCCGCCCCTCGGGGTCGAAGTGGTGGCCGGCGAAGATCCCCTGTCGACGGTGGAAACGCCGCGAGGGGAGCTTCAGCTCGAAGCCCACGCCCTCGAGGTGCTTGTTCCAGCGCTTCACCACCTTCTCGCAGTCCTCCACGTACGAGTCGCGCAGCACCTCGTTCATCGCCGCGCGCATCGGCACTTCCTTTTCGACGAGGCGGCCGTCTTCGAGCACCTCCATCCGGTAGACGCCGTCGCGGGCGACGTGGTCCTCGTAGTTCTTCTCGTGCGCCCGGCCCTTGAGCCCCGCCGCGAAGAAGTTGGCGGCGTTGGTCAAGATCTCGCCGCCGAAGAGATCCAGCGAGAGCGTGTACCAGAAGTTGAGGTAGCGCTGGACCATCGGGAGGTCGATCGCGCCCTCCTGGCGCGGGTCTTTGCCCTCGCGCAAGAGCTGCGCGGTGCGCTGGAGGATGCGTCCCACGCCCGTCTCCCCCACGAACATGTGGTGCGCTTCCTCGGTGAGCATGAAGCGGCAGGTGCGCGAGAGCGGATCGAAGCTCGATTCGGCCAGCGCCAGCAGCTGGAACTTGCCGTCGCGGTCCGTGAAGGTGGTGAACATGTAGAAGGAGAGCCAGTCGTTGCACGGCTCGTTGAAGGTGCTGAGGATGCGGGGCTTGTCCCGATCGCCCGAGCGCCTCTCGAGCAGCTCCTCCGCCTCTTCGCGGCCGTCGCGGCCGAAGTAGGAGTGCAGCAGGTAGACCATCGCCCACAGGTGGCGCCCCTCCTCCACGTTCACTTGGAAGAGGTTGCGGAGGTCGTAGAGCGAGGGGCAGGTCGCCCCCAGGCGCCGCTGCTGCTCCACCGATGCGGGTTCGGTGTCGCCCTGCGTGACGATGAGCCGGCGCAGCGCATTGCGGTGCTCGCCCGGGACCTCCTGCCAGACCGGCTTGCCGTAGTCGTCGCCGAAGCCGATGGTGCGGTCCTTGATGGGATCGGCGAGGAAGATGCCCCAGCGGTACTCCGGCATCCGCACGTAGCCGAACTGCGCCCAGCCCTTCGGATCCACCGACACGGCCGTGCGCAGGTAGACCTCGTGCGCCTGGAAGCCGTCCGGCCCCATCTCGCGCCACCAGGAGAGGAAGGCGGGCTGCCACTTCTCCAGCGCGCGCTGCAAGCGCTTGTCCTGCGACAAGTTGACGTTGTTCGGAATCTTTTCGTCCAAGGCGACCTGGCTCATCGCTCTCCTCCTCTCGATCCCCCGGGTCTCAGGTGCGTTCCCAATCGAAATTCGGCCTCTGCCCCGCCTTGCCGTAGAGGGTGAGCGCGCCCGACTCGCCCGTGGCGTTCGGCCGGATGAAGATCCAGTTCTGCCAGGCGGAGAGCCGGCCGAAGATCTTCGTTTCCATCGTCTCGGGACCGACGAACCGGAGGTTCGCCTCCATGCCCGTGAGCGCGTCGGGGCTCATGGACGCCCGCTCCTCGATCGCCAGGCGGATCTCCTCGTCCCAGTCGAGCTCGTCGGGGGCGAAGGTGACCAGCCCCGCCTCCAGCGCCTCCTGCGCGTCGAAGCTGCCGCCGTGCTCGATCACCCGGGCGAGCGATTCCGGCTCCCCATAGAAGCGGACCTCGAGCCGGCTCAGCCCCGAGCTCGTCGGCATGCGCCCGCGGTTCGCCGGCGAGAGGTGGATGCGGCTCTTCCCCTCCTCGTCGTCGAGCATGTAGATGCGGTCCGCGGCGAGGGCGAGTTCGTAGAGCGACCCGGCGAAGGCGGAGTCCGGCAAGACCAGCGCGTAGAAGGTCCGCGCCGTCAGGTCGAGGCGCTTGAGCACGCGCTTTTGCAGCAGCCGGATCTCCCGCACGAGCCAGTGGTCTTTGTGGCGCTCGAGCGTCTCGTCCACCCGCAGCACCGCCTCGGCGTCGCCCTCGGTGCGGATCGTGATCACGCCGATCGAAGTCTCGTTGAAGCGCAGGTGGAGCAGGGCGTCGTCGATCTCGCGGAAGGCGCGGATCGCCCAGGCGTCGGAGCCCGCCGCTGCAAAGCCCGCGGGATCCTCGGGCTGCGGCGTGTCGGGGGCGCGGACGAGGAGTTCGCCCACGCGCCGCGCGCGATCGATCGTCAGCCGCACGTAGCGGTACTCGACGCCGTCGTCGCCGTAGCGCGCGTCGAGGGGCCGCAGCTCGATTCCCTTTTCACCGGCGGGGCGATCGCTGCGCTTCGCGAGCTCCTCGGCGAGCTCCCGCACCCGCTTCTCGAAGGAGGAGAGCGGCACCGCCTCGTCCACCAACCGCCATTCCACCGCGCGCTTGCCCTTCACGCCCTCGACCGTGGTGGAGAAGAAGTCGGCGAGGTCGCGGCGCACCTTGCGCTTGTCCACCACGCGGGTCAGTCCGCCGGTGCCGGGGAGCACGCCGAGCAGCGGAACCTCGGGGAGCGAGACCGCGGAGTTGCCGTCGTCCGCGAGCACGATCCGGTCGCAGGCGAGCGCGAGCTCGTATCCGCCACCCGCAGCGATCCCGTTCGCGGCGCAGACGCTGGCGATTCCCGACTCGGCGCTCATCTCCTCGATGCCGAGCCGCGTCTCGTTGGTGAACTTGCAGAAGTTCACCTTGAAGCCGTGCGAACTCGAGCCGAGCATGAAGATGTTCGCGCCCGCGGAGAAGATCTTCTCCTTCTTCGAGCCGATGACCATCGCCCGCACCTCGGGGTGCTCGAAGCGCAGCCGCTGCAGGGCGTCGGCGAGCTCGATGTCCACGCCGAGGTCGTAGGAATTCAGCTTGAGCTGGTATCCGGGGCGGAGGCCGCCGTTCTCCTGGACGTCGAGCCAGAGAAAGGCGATGGGGCCGTCGAACTCCAGCTTCCAGTGTTTGTAGCTGGAGGGCGCCGTATCGAAGGAGATTCTATCCATGTCGCGGAGCCTATCGAAACGCGGCTTCGCCGGGCAAGCGCCGTGAGAGCGGCCCGCGCGGGGGCATCCTCCATTCGACCGATGGGGCCGATTCCGCGCCCGCGCTAGACCTCCGGAGTGGTTCGGGAGGTCGCATGCGTCGGCTGCGAAATCGTGTCGAACGACGAGAACGCCCGCTGCGGTGGATCAAGTTCTCCGTCCTGCTCGTTTTCGCTTCGATCTGCGTCGGCAAGGCGCAGACGGTGTTTCGCGTGCTCGCACACCTCGTCGATGCGCCGGTCGTCCTCCACCCGGAGCCTCTCGCCGGCTCCGTCCTCGCCGCTCTCGCCACTGCCTGCCTGCTCGTCTGGATCCTCCTCGACGCCGCCTTCGATCTCCTGCTGCCCCGCGGCGCGGTCGCGCTCCTGATCCTCTTGGCGGCGCTGCCGTGGGGCGCGCGGGAGCGGAGCGCGGAGGAGGAGGCGTGGGAGCTCCGCCGCGTCGCGCGAGGCCTCGCCGAAGCGATCGGCGCCGAGCAGGAAGGAAACCGGGTCGATGCCGCGCAGGCGGTGCGGGCGCTGCCGCCTCTCTACCGAGGACGATCGCTGCGGACCCGGCCCTTTGCCATCGAGGTCCTTCCACCCGACGTCTCCCTGCCCGCAAAGGAGGTGGTCCGTCCGGCCACCTTCTACCTGGCCTTCTCCGGGGACGGTGGCTGGCTGAGCGTGGGCACCTGGGCCGACGGCAGACCCCGCCTCTTGCGCGGACCGGGCGGGATCGAGGTCGTCCGCATCCGCGGACGGGAGGTCGACCATGGAATCTAGGTGGATGCTCGTCGGCGCGGCGGTCTTCGCCGCCCTCTCCGGCTTGTGGGTGCACCACGCGCTCCGCTCCCGGGAGGAACGCATCCTCGAGGGATGGGCGCCGGTCGGTGTGCTCGTCGCCGCCGCGGACCTCGACGAGGGCGCCGTGGTGGAAAGCGGCCACCTCGTCGCCGCGGAGATGCCGGAGCGCTTCGTCTCTCCCTCCATGGTTCGGCCCGGCCTCGCGGAGACCCTCGTGGGGCAGACCCTCCTCGTCCCGCTGCGCAAGGGTGATCCGGTGCTCTGGTCGCACTTCCGCGCAGCGGAGGAGGGCGGCCGGCTCTCCGAGAAGATCCTCCAGCGCACGCGCGCCGTCACGGTGAGCGTCACCGAAAAGAGCTCGGTGGGCGGGTGGATCCAGCCCAACGATCACGTCGACGTGCTCGCCACGTTTCGTGACCCCGCCAGCCAGGAGATGATCACCGTCACCCTCCTGCACAACGTGATCGTCCTCGCCACCGGGAGAAGCGCGGGGCGGGAGTTTTCGGCTTCCTTCGCGCGCGGCTACACGGACGTCTCCCTCCTCGTGCTTCCCGAGGAGGCGGAGCTCCTCGTGCTCGCCCAGGAGCTCGGCACCATCACCCTCGTCCTGCGCCATCCCGACGAGGCGGAGGTCGAGCGGGAGCGGGGGCGGGCCACGGTGGAGACCCTGCTGACGGGGGAGCGCTCTCGGGCCCTCGAGCAGATCCGGCGCGAGCGCGTCCAGGTCATCCGCGGCCGCGTGGCCGGCCTTTCGGAGTGAGCGATGGGCATCCTCTTCGCCGCTGCGTCGGTCTTTTTCGCGGTCCTCCTCCTCGGCCGGGTCCTCCAGCAGGCGGCGGCACGCCTGCGGGAACGCTACGAGGCGGTCGGTGCCTCGGACCTCGGCGACTTCCTCCTCGCCGTCGAGCCGCGGGCCACGTGGATCGCGGGCGCCGCCGCGGGGGCGATCGGCGCCATCCTGCTCGCCCCTTTCTCGGGCACCGCGGGCGCGCTCGCCGCCCTCGCGCTGGGCGGGATTGGTGTCCCCGCCTTCGCAGCCCGGCACCGGCGTCGGTGGGTCCGGCAGCTCGAGGTCCAGCTCGCCGAAGGTCTCACGACCGTGGCGTCGGGACTGCGGGCGGGCCTCTCCCTGCAGCAGGCCTTCGAGCAACTCGCGGAGGAGGCGCCCCGACCGCTGGGCCGCGAGCTCGCGGTGGTCGTGCGCCACTGCAAGCTCGGCGTCGGCCTCGACGACGCCCTCGAACGCTTCGCCCGGCGCGCGGGATCGGAGGACGTGGATCTCGTGGTGGTCTCCGTATCGGTCGCGCGGCGCTTCGGCGGAAACCTCTCCCATCTGCTCGACCGCATCGCCGCGACCACCCGCGAGCGCCTGCGCATCGGCGGCAAGGTCGAAGCGCTCACGGCGCAGGGGCGGATGCAGGCGTGGATCGTCGCCGCGCTTCCGTTCGGCCTCCTCCTGGCGATGGCTGCCCTGCGGCCCGACCTGGTCGAGCCGATGGTGCAGAGCGCGCCGGGCCGCGTCCTTCTGGCCCTCGTGGCCGGCTTCGAGCTTCTCGGACTCGTTTGGATTCGGCGGATCGTCGCGGTCCGGATCTGAGGTGGGGCGATGCGCATCTCCTCGCTCGCATCTCTCGTCGTCGCGGTGCTCGTCTTTCTGCTCGTACGTGCCATGGCGCCGCGCTTCGCCCGCGCGCTGCCCGCGCTGCGCACGTGGTGGGATCTGGGGCTCCGCGCGCTGGCCGTGCGGCTTCCCGCGCGGTGGGTGGCCCGGGCCGAGGAACGAATCCTCGCTGCCGGAAGTCCGGGGCGCTTACGTCCCTCCGGGCTGGTCCTCTCCACCTGCGGTCTCGGCTTCGCTTCGGTGCCGGCGCTCGTCGCGGTGG
>DATGOH010000267.1:0-2115 GCA_035306165.1 Ferdinandcohnia sp. | reverse complement strand
AGCAGATCCACGAACGGATCCGCGTGGAGCGGGACGCCGAGCAGGCGCTCTACGATCGCCTGCGGCAGAAGAGCCTCGAGCTCGCGCGGCGCGCCTTCCCCGAGGAGGAGCTCTCGCCGGACGTCTTCGTCACCGGCGAGGCGAGCTTCCTCGACGAGCCCAGCTTCGCCGAGGACGTGGAGACGATGCGCAAGCTCTTCGCGGCGCTCGCGGAGAAGGACCGCCTGCTGCACGTGCTGCGCCGATCGATTGAGGGCAAGCAGATCCAGATCTTCATCGGCGCCGAGAGCGAGCTCTCGGACATCGCCGATGTCTCCATGGTCGTGGCGCCCTACGCGAAGGGCGAGCGGATCCTCGGCGCGCTCGCGGTGATCGGTCCCACCCGCATGGACTACGGGACGGTGATCCCGCAGGTCGATTACACCGCGCGCGCGGTCTCGCGCATCCTCGCGGAAACGCTCTGAGGCGGCGGCCTCAGCCGCCCGTGTAGAAGGCGATGGTGCGCTCGGCCATGGCGCGCGTCCCCGCGGCGGCGACGCGCACGCGGACCCAGGTCGTGGTGCCGGCGAACTCCCAGGTGAGGTCGAGCGCCTCGGGGGCGTCGCAGCGCTCGATGGTCCCCTCGGCGTTGCCCTGGATGCGGTAGCGCCCGCCCGGGCGGAAATCGCCCTCCACCGGCGAGAACCAGCGCGCCAGGCGCTCCGGCGTGGTGATGGCGTTCCAGAGCTCCTCGACGGAGACGTCGAAGGTGCGCTCCGACACCGTGGCCCACGCTTCCTTTCTTTGGTGCTCGCGCCGCTCCCAGCGACGGACCTCGGCTCCGTAGATCTTCGGCATGGTCACACCTCGCTTCCGCGCTCAGGCGCCCTTCGGGGCGGCCGCCGCACCCGTCACCCCGGCGGGCGCGGGGCGCCAACGCAGGTAGAGGATGGCCGCGGTCGAGAGCATCCCGATCCCGACGAGCTGCGACGTGGAGAGGAGGAGGGGATCGTCGACCGGCCAGGTGAAGAGCATCCCGCGCCCCCAGTCGCCGCGGAAGGTCTCGATGGAGAGGCGGAGGATGGCGTACAGCGCGAGCCAGGCGATGAGCACCTGGCCGTGGAAGCGCTTGTTCTTGCGCAGGAGGAGAAGGAGGAAAAAGAGGCCGAGCTCGCCCAGACCCTCGTAGAGCTGGGTGGGGTGCAGGGGCGGCGTGGTGCCGTGCGCGAGCAGGAAGTCCCGGTGCGCCGGATCGTTCAGCATCTCCTTGTAGGCGAGCGCCCCCTCGGGGAAGCGGATGCCGAGCACGAAGTCGGGATCGGCGAGCTTCCCCCAGCAGCAGCCGGCGGAGATGCAGCCCATGCGGCCGAAGAAGTGGCCGAGCGCCACCCCGGGGATGGCGATGTCGGCCACGGCGCGGAAGTTCAGCCGATGCTTGCGCGCGTACAGAACCGAGGCCACCGCGGCGCCGATGAAGCCGCCGTAGAAGACCAAGCCCCCGCTCCAGATCTGGAAGATGCGCGCCGGGTTGGCCCCGTAGCCGTTGGGCCCCGACCAGTTGACGACGATGAAGAGCAGGCGTGCGCCGATCATCGCGCCCACGAAGATCCAGAGCACCAGATCGAGGAAGTGCTGGCGGGCGGCACGCCCCACTGCCTCGTTGCCGTCCTTGCGCGCACGCGCCAAGGTGGGCGCGCCGGGGAGGTAGAAGGCGGTGCCGTCGATCGTGGCGTAGCGCTCCGCGGCCCGCCCCGAAAGATGCGCCGCGGTGAGAAAGCCGATCGCGATCATCAGCCCGTAGGTGTGCAGCGGGAGGGGCTGCGGATCGAAGGGGGCATTGCGGTGGACGACGAGCGCGCCGATCGCGGCGAAAAGGACGAAGGGCGGGGCGAAGCGCGCCCAATAGCCCTCCTTCTTCTTCCGGTTGGCGACGAAGGAGGCGATGAAGGCCGCGCCCACCACGGCCGCCGCGTAGGCGAGGACCAGGATGACGCCGGAGGGCAGGACCCAGGGAAAGAGGTAGGGGTGCATCAGTCGTTCCTCGCTCGCTCGGATGCTTCGCCGGAATCCGGCCCCGATTCTCCTTCGGCGCCCGGATCGCTTGCAATCGGCGGTGTGGCCGAGCGCTCCGCCCAC
>DATGOH010000266.1:0-2764 GCA_035306165.1 Ferdinandcohnia sp. | reverse complement strand
AAACTCGCTCGCGGTGCGCACGAAGGGAATCATCAAGTGGAGGTTGTCGTGCTGCGCCCGCACCGCGCGCAGCGCTTCGAGTTCGAGGCGGAAGAGATCCGGTTCGCGCACGTATCGGTAACAGCCGCGGTACCCGATCATCGGGTTCTCTTCGCGGGGCTCGAAGCGCTCGCCCCCTTCGAGGCCGCGAAACTCGTTCGTGCGGAAGTCCATGCTCCGGTAGACCACCGGGCGCGGGTGGAAGGCCGCGGCCATGCGCGCCACGCCCTCCGCGAGTCGATCCACGAAGCGAGCTTCCTCGCCGCGCTCGAGGAGCAGCCGCGGGTGGACGCCCCCCAGCGCTTCGAGGATGAGGAACTCCGCGCGGAAGAGCCCGACCCCGTCGACCGGGAGCGCCGCCACCTCCTCGGCGCGGCTGGGCTCGCCCAGGTTCACGTAGAGCCGCGTGGCCGTCACCGGCGCTTGCACCACCGCGGGCGCCGCGCGCGATGCGGATTCCGTTCGAGCCCGCACCTCGCCGGCGCGTACCACGCCGGCGCGTCCATCCACCGTCACGCGCTGGCCGCTTCGTAACGTGGTCGTCGCCGTGCGCGCACCGACGATGCACGGCAGGCCGAGCTCGCGCGAGACGATGGCGGCGTGGCTCGTGCTCCCACCCGAATCCGTGACGATCGCCGCCGCCCGCCGCATGTAGGGCACCCAGTCGGGCGTGGTCATCGGCGCGACGAGGATCTCGCCCGGTTCGAGCGCGCGGCCCTCATCGGGGGTGCGCAAGACCCGCACCCGCCCCGAGGCCACGCCGGGGCTGGCACCGATGCCGCGGAGCAGCACCTCGCCCTCCGCCGCGGCCTCCGCGGGCGCGGCGACGTCGGCGGTGGTCACCGGCCGCGTCTGCACGAGGTAGAGCGCCTCCCCTTCGAGGGCGAACTCGAGATCCTGCGGGACGCCGTAGTGCTTCTCGGCGCGGATGCCGAGCTCCGCCACGGCGCGCACCTCGTCCGCCGAAAGGCTCGGCGCGCTGCGCCGCTCGGGCGGGAGCTCGAGGCGAACGTTGCCGCCCCGCTCGGGATCGAGGCGCAACTCGAAGGCCTTTTCCGCGATGCGCTGGTCGACGATCCGCAGATCGGACTTGCGCACCACGAAGTGGTCGGGTTCCACTTGCCCGCCCACCACCGTCTCGCCCAGGCCCCAGGCCGATTCGATCACCACCCGGTCCCGATCGTTCGTGCTCGGATCGAGGGTGAACATCACCCCCGAACGGTCGGCCTGCACCATGCGCTGCACCACCACCGCCACGAGACGGTCGGTGGAGGCCACCTTCCTCTTGGCGCGGTAGAAGAGAACGCGGGCCGAAAAGCCCGAGGCCCAGCAGTCCTGCACCGCGCGAAGCAGCGCGTCGACACCCCGCACGTTGAGGTGGCTGCGGAACATCCCGGCGAAGGAGGACTGCGCGGCGTCCTCCACCGTGGCGGAGGAGCGCACCGCAACGAGCGGCGCCTCGTTTTCTTTCGCGAGCCGGCGGTAGGCATCGGCGATCGCGCGCCGCAAGTCTTCCGGCACCGCCGCCTTGCGGATGGCCGATTGGATCGATTCGGACGTGGCTTGCAGGGCGGCCGGATCGTCCACGGGCAGCGCGCGCAGGCGCCGGTCGATCTCCTCCTCGATGCGCGTCTCGCGGAAAAAGGCGCGAAAGGCCTCCACCGTGATCACGAAAGCCTCGGGCACGGGGAGCCCCGCGCGACGCATCTCGCCGAGGTTCGCACCCTTGCCGCCGACCAGGGGCGCATCCGCCCTGGTCACCTCGTCGATCGGGCAGACGACTCGCACGCAGGGGAGGTGGGGACGGACGCCCCGAACGGCAAGGTCCTTTGCGCGTCGTCCGGCGAATGCCCGATGTGCGACGCTCGTTGCGCCGAGAATCGGACCGTCCGGCCGTCCTCAGCCGCCGGCGAGGGAGAGCGCGTACCGCCGGACGTAGGTGACCAAATCGAGCTGCTCGAGCTCGCCGCTCTCGGCGAGCGTCGGATCCGCGGCGCGAAGCCGTGCGCCCTTCAGGTGCACGAGGTAGGGCACGATCTCCACGCGGCGGCCGGCGGCGTCCTTGCGCGGCGGTTCGGTGCCCGACTCGTGATCCCCGTACACCACGAGCAAGGTGCCCTCCGGCAGGCGTTCGTAGAATGCCTGCAGCGCGCGATCGACGTAGCGCATGCTGTTGAGGTAGCGCTGCCTGAGCGCGGTCGCGCCGGGGAAGAGCTCCTCGTCCTTCGGGTCGAGGTAGTCGAACGGGCCGTGGCTCGTCAGCGTGATGACGAACTGGAAGATCTTCCCCTCGTGCGCGACGAGCCTGCGGGCGGCGACGTCGAGCATCTCGCGATCCTCGATGCCCCACCGCCCGGGTCGCACGCCGTAGCCCTCCATCAGTTCCTTCTCGAAGAGCACCGCGTCGAAACCCATCGGCCCTGCGAAGACCGGCTGGCGACCGAAGAAGTGTCCGTACAGGCCGTGGATCGATTCGGTGTGGTAGCCGGCGCGGCGGAAGATCTTCGGCAGCGTCTCGCCGTAGGGGTAGTGGAGGAGCCGGTAGGTGATCACGTCGGGGGAGGGCGCGCGACCGGTGAGCATGGAGAAGTCCGCGTCCGCCGAGCCGTTGTCGTGGATCGGCCGCACCCGGTAGGTGGCCGAGTCCTCGCGCAGGGCCGTGAGGAAGGGCGCGACCAGCTCGCCGCCCTCCCTGTGGCCGAGGAGGGAGTGGTCCAGGCTCTCG
>DATGOH010000265.1:0-7427 GCA_035306165.1 Ferdinandcohnia sp. | reverse complement strand
GCGCGAGGCGGGCCTCCTCCTCCGCGCGGGCCTTCTCCTCCCGCTCCTGCGCGAGACGGGCCTCTTCCTCCGCGCGCGCCTTCTCCTCCCGCTCCCGCGCGAGACGGGCCTCTTCCTCCGCGCGCGCCTTCTCCTCCCGCTCCTGCGCGAGGCGGGCCTCCTCCTCCGCGCGGGCCTTCTCCTCCCGCTCCTGCGCGAGACGGGCCTCTTCCTCCGCGCGCGCCACCTCGCCGCGGCGCGGACGGATCAGGGCCAGCGCGAGATCGTCCGCGATCGACTCGGAGAGTTCCTCGCGCAGGGCGACGGCGCTCAAGCGCTGGCGCGGGCGCACCCGCGACACGTTGGCGTCGAAGGAACGCTTCATCCCACCTTCTCCTTGGCCATGGCGGCGGGCAGTCGGGGAAGGATCTCGTCGACCAGGCTCTGCACGTCCTCCGCGCCCTTGCTCGTCGGGTCGTAGGCGAAGATGGGTACGCCTTCACTCGACGCCTGGGCGAACTTCGTGCACTGCCGGATCACCGAGCGAGCCAGGTAATCGCCGTAGTGCGTCTCGAGCGCCTCCCGCGCGGCGCGGGCGATCTTGGTCGTGGGGTTGTAGGCGTTGAGCACGATCACGATCTGGTCCAGTGCGTGGTCGAGGTCTTCTTCGAGTTCGGCGACGGTCTCGAAGAGCAGCTTCAGGCCGTGAAAGGAAAGGAAGTCCGGAAGGACGGGCACGAAGAGATCGTGCGACGCCATGATGGCGTTGAGGTTGAGCAGGCCGAAGGAGGGAGGCGCGTCGAAGATCACGAAATCGTAGTCGTGCTCGATCTCCTCCATGGCCTTGCGGAGCTTCATCTCCCGTCCGGCCATGGGCATGAGCGCCAAATCGATGGTGCTCATGCGCAGGTTGGAGGGAAGCAGCGAGAGCTCCTCGAGCGGCGTGCGGATCACCGCCTCGGCCAGGGGGAGCTTGCGCACGAGCACGTCGTAGAGCGTGTGGGGTTGCTCCTCGCCTTCGTAGCCGACGCACTTGGTGGCGTGGCCCTGGGAGTCGAGGTCCACCAAGAGGACGCGGTGGCCCATCTCGGCCAGGCGGAAGGCGTAGGCCGTGGACAGGCTCGTCTTCCCCGTGCCGCCCTTGAAGTTCAAGAAGAGCTGGCGGCGCTGCGGACGCGCCGGGGGGCGGATGCCCAGGCACCTCCGATACAGCGAGAGATCGGCGAGCGGGTGCGTCTCACCCCCGGGGGCGAGGCCGGCCTCGCCTTCCCGCCGGGCGAGCTCGTGCTCGGACAGCCCGAGGACCTCGGCGAAGCGCTTTCGCGAATAGCGGATCTCCTCCACGCGAGCTCCTCAGGGAAGGAAGAGTTTCGTGCCGCGGAGGGCGAGGCGTCCCTCCACGAGGTAGCGTTGCACGGCCGCGCCCACGTCCGCCTCGTTCCGCCCGAGCTCGACGGCGAGTTCGCGCAGGTGCATGCCGCGGATGGTGGCGAGGAGGACGCGCTCGATGTCCTCGAAGGCCACCTCCGCCGGCGCGGTCGCGGCGCCGGTCGCCTCGATCGGCAACGGTGCGGGCGCCGGAGCCTCCGCCACGGGCGGATGCGGCCGCCCCACGGGCGCGCGCTCGGCGAGCGTGCCGACGAGCTGGTTCTTGCGCGCGGCGATCGCGCGCCGCGCCTCGGCGGGGGGAAGGCCGGCGATCTCCCGGACGCAGATGCCGAGCCGCCGCTCGAGCGCCGCCGCCACCGCCCGCCGCACGGCCTCGTCGGGATCGAGGAGGGCGTCGAGCGCCGTGGCCTGCAGCGACGCCTCCGCGCTCGTGGCCAGGGCGACGAATGCCAGGCGGCGCAGGTGCGGATCGTCGTCCTTGCGGAAGCGCAGCGCCCACGGCGCCAGCTCCACCCCGGGGATGGCCGCGGCGGCGAGGAAGGTGCGCCGGCGCACCACCGGGGAGGGATCGCAAAGCCCCTGCTCGATGAGCGCCGTCCGTTCCCCGTCCTCGTCGACGAGGCGGAGGCAGGCCTCGATGGCGGCGCTCCGCACCGCGGGGTCGTCGGCGCCCAGGTGCGCGCGGATCGTGGGCAGGGCAACGGTCTCGCCCAGCCGCCCGAGGCTCTCGAAGATCGAGGCCAGCACCGCCGGCTCCTCCTCCTGCTCGACCGCATCGAGGAGGTGCGGCACGGCATCGAGGCCGAGGAACGCCTCGAGGCGCGTGGCCGCGCGGACGCGCTGCTCGGTGCCGCCCACGTAGAGTTCGCGCACCAGCGCCGACGACAGCCCCGCGAGCGCCGAAGCGATGTCGGGGGCCGAGCGGCGAGGCTCCTCCGCCTGGAGGACCGGGGTTTGGGCGCGACGTTCCATGGGAAAAGCCTTGGGATCCTGCCGATTTCAACCTACACGAGGGGGATCCCTGCGTCTACGCGCGCCCGGAACGACGTTGTGGATAAGTACGGGCAAAGGTGCGCGGTTGCGCGCCTCAGCGGAGGTCGTCCCAGCTCCGCCCCGCGGGCTGGCCCGACTCGCAGGGGAGGCCGGCCGCGCTCCAGCCGGTCTCGACCACCCTTCCCTGCTCGTCCTTGCGGCCGGCGAAACCGGCCTTGCATTCGAGGATCTCGCTCCAGCCCTCGCGCTCCAGCACCTCGATGGCCATGGCCGAGCGGTTGCCGCCCGCGCAGCCGACGATGAACTTCGAGCCGGGGGGCATCGCCTTGCGGAAGGCGGCCACGAACTCGGGGTTCGGCTTGCGGCCCTCCGGCGTGAAGAAGAGGAAGGGGATGTTGATGGCCCCGCGCGGATGGGACGCGCCGTATTCCTCGGGCGAGCGCACGTCCACGTAGACGTAGCCCTCGCGCTCCATCAGATCGTGGGCTTCCTGGGGGGAAACGAATCGCGGCATTCCGTCCTCCTTCACTCCCTTTCGATGTCCCGGTCCCAAACATGGAGCAAGACGCCCTCGCCTTCGAGGCGGCGGGCGAGCTCCCGCACCACCGCCACGCTGCGGTGCTTGCCGCCCGTGCAGCCGATCGCGATGGTCAGATAGCTCTTCCCCTCCCGCCGGTAGTGCGGAAGGAGGAAGGCGATCATCTCGGTGGTGTACCGGAGGAATTCCTGCGCCTCGCTGCGATCGAGGACGTAGGCGGCCACGTCCTCCTCGCGCCCGGTGCGCGCCCGCATGTCGGGGACGAAGTAGGGGTTGGGGAGGAAGCGGACGTCGAAGACGAGATCGGCCTGCAGCGGCAGTCCGTGGCGGAAGCCGAAGGAGATCAGCGCCACGCTCGGCTCGCTCGACTCCGGGCCGAAGCGCGCCTGGATGAGCTTTTTGAGTTCGTGGACCGTGAGGCTGGAGGTGTCGATCGCCTCGTCCGCCAGGTCGCGAAGGGTGCGCAGCACCTTCCGCTCCTCGGCGATCCCGCCCACCACGCTCCCGTCGGGAGAGAGGGGGTGGCGGCGCCGCGTCTCCGAGTAGCGCCGGATGAGCACCTCGTCGCTGGCGTCGAGGTAGAGCACCTCCACGCGCGCCCGCTCGCGCAAGTTCGAGATCGCCTGGGGGAGATCGCCGAGGAAGCGGCCTTCTCGCGCATCGACCACCACGGCGATCCGCGGCATGTCGCCCGCCTGCTTGGCCAGCTCCACCAGCTTTCCCAGCAGGGGGACGGGAAGGTTGTCGATGCAGAAAAATCCCGCGTCTTCGAGCGCGCGGATGGCGGTGGATTTGCCGCTCCCGCTCAGGCCGGTGACGAGCAGGATCCGGGGCGGGTTGGCCACCCGCGGATCGCGCTTTTTCCCGTCCGCATTCCTCCTCATGTCGTACATCCTGGGGATGGAGGTCCGTTCAGCGCTCCACCTCCACCACGAAGTCGGCTTCCCAGTACTCCTTCGGAAGGCTCGCGTCGAGTTCCCTTCCGATCCGATCGATGAAACCCTGGGCGCTCGCGCGCACGTCCGGGAAGCCGAGGCTGATCGCCGCGGGCCGGGCGCCGAATTCCTCGACGCGCTTCTTCAGCCAGTCGAGCTTCTCTCCGACGACCCGGCGAGCGTCCTCCGCCCGCGCGCCCGGAAGGAGGACGAGGAATCGATCGCGGCCCCAGCGCGCCACGACGTCGGTGACGCGCAGGGTGGTGAGGAGGTGGTGGGCGAACTCCGCGGCCAGCTCCTCGCAGCGCAGATCGCCGTGCTTGCGGCGCACGGCCGCCAAGCCGGTCTCGAAGCCGGCCACGGAGAGGACGTTGCCCTGTCGCTTCGCGAGCCCGAGGCTGCGGCCCAGCGCCCGTTCGAAGCGCTCCTTCCCCATGAGGCCGGTCGAGACGTCGAGGCCGAGGAGCTCGCGCGAGCGCTCCCAGCCCTCGACCGCCCACGAACTCAACAGGGGCTCGAGTTCCAACAGGGAGACCGGCTGGCCGATGCAGGCGGTGGCGCCGGAGGCGAAGGCCTCGGAGATCGCCTCGCGGTCGGTGCGCCCGGTGGCCACGAGGATGGGGAGTTCGACGTGGCGCAGATCGCCGCGGAGCAGCCGCACCAGCGCCATCGCCTCGTTGAAGTCGGGGTCGGCGTCCAGCAGGAGGACGGAGGGCCGGTGGTCGTCCAGCGCGGTGAAGATCCGGTTGGGATCCGCACAGGGCACCGCCGCCAGCCCGAGGAAGGCGACGGTCTCCGCGATCCGCGAGAGCATCTGCACGTCCCGGCCGAGCAGGAGGATGGGCCGCTGCACGAGCCGCTTGCCGTACAGCGTGGCGATGCGGAAGAGGGCCTCGGCGTCCGCCGGTCGCCCCATCACCGCCTTCGCGCCGGCCTCGAGCGCCTGGAGGCGCGGCTGCACGCCCGACTCGCGGGCGATGAGGACGAGCGGCGCCTGGGTGACGCTGCGCAACGTGGCCAGCGTGGGCAGCGCACCCGCGATCCCGTCCTCGCCGTCGGCCGCCACAAAGATCACGTCCACCTGCAGCTCGATGGCGTTGCGGACGGCGTCGCCGGGGGTCGAGCACCAAACCGTCAGGCCCTCCGCGTGGGCCACCTCCACCCGCCGGGCGAGCTCCGACTCCGGGTCGTCGACCAGGAGGATGCGCGGACGGGTCGAAAAGCTTCGCTGCTCGACGATCGGCGCCTGGCCGGCGGCGCGCGACAGCGTGGTCCGGAGCGCGTCGATCAGGCCTTCGAGGCGGGCGATGGCGGGCCCGAGGGGCGCATCGCCCTTCAGGCTGACGACCAGGTCCTCGATGACGCCGCCGAGGCGGCTGACTTCGGGAAGATCGAAAGAGGCGCCCGAGCCGCGGAAGCGGTGAGCCTCCATGCGCAGGGCGTCGAGCAGCGCGTCCCGGTTTTCGCCGTTCAGCGCCTGCAGCCCCCGCGCCATCGAGTCGACCCGCTCGAGCGAGGTGGCCAGGTAGGCGCCCCGCAGCTCCGCCCTCTCCTCGGGCTCCGGCGGCTCCCGCGGCGACTCGGGATCTCCGAGGAGCGACTGGAGGACCGAGAAGAACTGCTCCTCCTCCACGGGCTTGTGCACGATGCGGGTCACCCCGCACTCGTTCATCAGCAGGCGGAAGCTCCGCATGTCGCGATAGAAGGCGGAGCAGAAGAGAATCGGGAGCTCCTCCGCGGGGAAGCGCTCGCGCGTCTTGCGCGCCACCTCCTCGCCGCGGATGCCGGGGAGCAAGCCGTCGAGGACCACCATGGCGAAGGGTCGCGCGGCCAGAAGCCGCAAGGCCTCCTCCCCCGAACGCACGCCCACGCAGGACCGCCCGAGCCGTGCCGCCACCCGCTCCACGAACTGATGGAAGCGCGGATCGTCGTCCACGACCAGGATCTCGGCTGCCTCCCGAGCCGCCTTCACGCGTACCTCCCCACTGCCGTCTGGAAGCCGCCCCAGTCTGCCAGAGCCGCAGGGTCGAGCGCCAGCCTTTCGCCGCCCGGCCGGCCGGGCGGCGGATCAGTAGAGGCGCTTGCGCTTGGACGAGGGGAGGATGCCGAGCATCTCGCGATACTTGGCCACGGTGCGCCGCGCGATCTCGATGTTCTTCTCGCGCAAAAGGTCGGCGATCTTCTGGTCGGAGTACGGTGCCCGGGGATCCTCGGAGGCCACGAGCTTGCGGATCTCCTGCTTGACCGCCTCGCTGGCGATCTCGTCGCCGCCCGTGGTGTTGATCCCCGAGTTGAAGAAGTACTTGAGCTCGAAGATCCCCTGCGGCGTGTGCACGTACTTGTTCGTGGTGACGCGCGACACCGTGGACTCGTGCATGCCGATGTCGTCGGCCACGTCCTTGAGGATCATCGGCTTGAGGTGCGCGACGCCGTGGTCGAGGAAGTCGCGCTGGAACTTCACGATCGACTCGGTGACCTTCTGGATGGTGCGTTGCCGCTGGTGGATGGAGCGGATGAGCCAGACGGCCGAGCGCAGCTTCTCCTGGATGAAGCCCTTCGATCCCGCGTCGCTCTGCGCGTTGCGCAGTGCTTCGCGGTACCGCTGGCTGATGCGCAGCTTGGACAGGCCGTCGTCGTTGACCTGCACCACGTACTCGCCGCCCACTTTGTGGACGTAGACGTCGGGCGTGATGTAGCGCGGCTCCTCGCTGGTGAAGTGGCGTGCCGGCTTGGGATCGAAGCCTTCGATGATCCGGATGGCCTCGATCACCTCCTCGGCGCTCGTGCCGAGGCCCTCGCAGATCGCCTTGAGGTTCTTCGACTCGAGGTGATGGAGATGCTTGCGGATGATCTCGCCGACGAGGGTGTCCTCCTCCCCGGCCGCGCGCGCCTGCAGAAGCAGGCATTCCTCCAGGTCGCGCGCGCAGACACCCACCGGATCGAGCGTCTGCAGCTTGGCGAGCGCGGAGGCGGCGACGCGAAAGGATACGCCCGCCTCGTAGGCCACCGGGATGATCGGATCGCCCTCGTAACCCTCGATGCGGAAGTACCCCTGCTCGTCCAAGTTCCCGAGAATGAGCGGGACGACGCGCTTCTCCTCGTCGTCGAGATGGAGGAAGCCCACCTGCGCGCTCAGGTGCTCGAAAAGGGTCGGCCCGCGCGTGAGCGTGGCCTCGGGCCCCGGCAGCTCCTCCGTCAGCCCCCGATTGGAGGGCGTGGTGGGGGAGAGCAGGTAGTTGTCGAGGTAGGCCTCCCAGTCGATCTCGTTCGAGGCCTCGGTTTTCAGCGGCTCGTCACCGGAGGCGTCGGGCCTCTGCGAGTCGACCTCGCCGACGAAGCGCTCGATGGAGGAGAGCTCCTCGGCGGCGGCGCTCTGGTCCTCGGCGACGGTGCTGGTGCTCGCCTCCTCGAGCAGCGGGTTCTGCTCCAGCTCGTTGCGGATGAGGGTCTCGAGCTCGAGGTGCGAGAGCTGGAGCAGCTTGATCGCGAGCTGCAGCTGGGGCGTCATCACCAGCTGCTGGGACATGCGCAGTTGCTGCTTCAGCTCGAAGGACATCTCCCATCCTCTCGCGGTTCGCCGATTCTAGCCCCCG
>DATGOH010000264.1:0-4660 GCA_035306165.1 Ferdinandcohnia sp. | reverse complement strand
GAACTCGCTTTGGTCGTCGTCGGGGAGGAAGTCCTTCTTCACGACCACGAGCAGGGGGATGGTCAGCAGCACGCAGACGAGTGCGAGCAGGCCCACCGCGATCCGGTGATCGAGCGCCCACGCCACCAGCCGCTCGTAGCGATCGCCGAGGACGGCGTTTATCCGCTCGGGAAGGGCGCGCCAGCCGCGCGTCTCGGTCGCCGCGCTCTTTTCGCCGCGCAAGAAGCGCGACGCGAGCATGGGGACGAAGGTGAGGGCCACGAAAAGGGAGATCAGCACCGCCACCGCCACCGTCACGCCGTAGCTGGAGAAGAGCCGTCCGATCTCTCCCGACATGAAGGCGATGGGCGCGAAGATGACGACCAACGAGAGCGTGGTGGCGGAGATGGCCAGGGCGATCTCCTTGGTGCCTTCGATGGCGGCGCGGAACGCGGAGATGCCCCGCTCGACCATGTGCCGATGGATGCTTTCGACCACCACGATCGCGTCGTCGATGACGATCCCCACGGCGAGCACGAGGGCGAGCAGGGTGATGTTGTTGAGCGTGTAGCCCAGGGCGTACATCGCCGCGAAGGTGGCGACGAGCGAGGTGGGGATCGCCGTGGCCGCGATCACCGTCGACCGCAGCGAGCCCATGAAGAGCAGCACCGAGAGCGCCGCCAGGAGGCTGCCGAGGATCAAGTGGTTTTGGACCTCGCGCGCGCTCGCCTCCACGAAGACCGAAGCGTCTTGCAGGATGACGAGCTCGCTGCCGGGCGGAAGCAGGGGCTCGAGCTCGCGCAAGCGTTCCTTGACCGCGCGCGCGGTGGCCATGAGGTTCGCGCCGCTCTGCTTCTGCACGTAGAGGGTCACCGCCTCCCGGCCGTTGAGACGCGAGACGCCGCGCACCTCCTCGGTGCCGTCCTCCACCGTGGCGACGTCGCGCAGGCGGATGGGCGCCGAGGTCGTGGGATCGAAGGCGACGACGACGTCCTCGAAGTCGCGGATGCGCTCCACTCGCGCCATGGTGCGGAGCACGTCCTCGCGCTCCCCCCGGTTCACTCTGCCGCCAGGGATCTCCACGTTCTGGCTCTGGATGGCGCGCCGCACGTCCTCCGCGGTCACGCCGTGCGCCTCGAGCCGGCGCGCCTCGAGCCAGACGTTGACCGCGCGCTTGCGCCCGCCCTCGATGGTCACCTGGCCCACGCCCGGCGCGGTGGAGATGTGTTCCTTGACCCGCGTGTCGGCGAACTCGGTGAGCTCCCGGAGGGACTGCGGGCCGGAGAGGGCCACCGCCAGGATGGGCATCGAGTCGGCGTCGAAGTTCGAGATCACCGGCGGGTCGGTCCCCTCCGGCAGGCGGCGCAGAACCTGGCTCACCTTGTCGCGGACGTCTTGGAGCGCGGCGTCGGGATCGCGTTCGAGCGTGAACGTGATGCGGATGAAGGAAAAGCCCTCGCGGTTGACCGAGCGCATCTCCTCGATCCCCGCGATGGTGTTGAGCATCTCCTCGATGGGTTGGGAGATGGCGGTTTCGATCTCCTCGGGACCCGCACCGGGCAGGCTGGTGAAGACCGTGACGGTGGGGCGCTCGACTTCCGGCAAGAGGTCCACGCCGAGGCGGCCGTAGGCGACGGCGCCCACCACCACGAGGGCCATCGTCATCATGGTGGCGAAGACCGGCCGCCGGACGCTGATCTCCGCGAGGTTCACGGCCGCCGTTCCTCCGCCCGCGCTTCCGGCTCGGTGCTCTCCACGCGCACCGGCGCGCCGTCGTAGAGCCGGGCGATGCCGGTGACCGCGAGGGTCTCGCCGTCGCGCAAACCGCCCTGGACGAGGGCGTCGCTGCCCCGCTTGCGCAGGAGGGTGACGCTCCGCTCGCGCGCGACGCCCTTTTCGACCACGAAGACCTTGGTGACGCCAGCCACGGAGGAGATGGCGGTCTCGGGGACGGCGAAGACCTCCTCGTCCACCCCGAGGCGGACGACGCCCGCGGCGAAGACGCCCGGCCGCAGTCGCTTTCCCGGGCGTTCGAAGAGCGCTTCGATGGGAAAGGTGCGCGAGGTGCCGGAGACCAGGGGGCCGACGCGGGAGACCGTGCCGCGGTGCGGCTCGGAGCCCGCGGTGCGAATCTCCACCTCCATGCCCGGCGCGATCTGGCCCACGTACCGTTCTGGAATCTCGGCCTGCAGCTTGAGTGGATCGGTCATCACCACCACGGCCACCGGCTGGCCGGCGCGGATGTATTCGCCGAGGGCGACCAGGCGGCGGGCGACCACGCCGCGAATGGGCGAGACGATGGTGGCGTCGCGCAGCTTCTTTTGTGCGAGCGAAAGGGCCGCCTTCCTCCCCTTGGCCAGGGCGAAGGCCGAGCGCGCGCTCTCGAGGGCCTGCTGGTAGGCGGCCTCGGCGATGCGCACGCGCGTCCGCAGGGCGTCCACCTCGCCCTGCGCGAGCAGGTTGCGGCCGAAAAGCTCCTCACCCCGCGCGAGGTTGCGCCGCGCCTCCTCGAGGTCGGCGAGCGTGCGGCGCACCTCGGCCTGGGTGGCGGGGTCGAAGGAGCCGAGCTCGCGGTCGTCGATGCCGAGCCGCGCCAGGCTCTCGAGGTACTCGCTCTCGGCGCGCGCCACCTGCAGGCGAAGCTCGCTGGGATCGAGGCGGAGAAGCGGCGCGCCGACGTCCACCGCATCGCCCAGGTCCGCGGCGATGGCGGCCACGCGGCCGTCCACCTCGGCCGAGACCGTCACCTCCTCCAGGCCCGCGAGCGGTCCGCTCACCTCCACCACGCGCTCCACCGCTTCCGCGCGCAGCTCGATCGTGCGCACGCTCACCGGACCGCGCGGCCGCGCGCGCTCGGTACCTCCGCCGGAGCACGCCGCGGCGAGGAGGAGGAGGGAGGCGAGGGGGGCAAGCTGCTTCATCGGCCGTTCCATCGTCCCAGCAAGCGTTCGAGCCGCGCCAGGGAAATCGAGAGATCCAGGGCGCTCTGCACCCGCTCCGCCCGTGCGGTCGCGAGTTGCGACTGCGCGTCGGCGAGCTCGAGGGCGCTGCCGAGCCCCGTCTGGTAGCGTCCCTCCGCGAGCAAGAGGCCCTCGGAGGCCGCGCGCTCCATCGCCTGCGCCGCGTCGAGGCGCGCCGAGGCTTCCTGCACCGCGAGGAGCGCCGTCTCCAGTTCCAGGCGGAGGGTGCGGCGCAGCTGGGTGAAGTTCGCCTGCGCCGCCGCGAGCTGGGCGCGACGCTCGCGGATGGCCGCCAGATCCGCGCCACCGTTGACGATCGGCACGCTCAGCGAGACGACCGCCGTCCATCCGGGGTGCATCTGGTCGAACTCCCGACCGCGCAACGAGGCGGTGCCGGTCACGCCCAACGAGGGAAAGAGCTCGGCGATGGCCGTGTCGAGCGCCCGCTCCGCGGCCTCGACCGCCGCGCGGGCTTCCCGCATCTCGGGCAGCGCTTCCATCGCTTCTTCGAACGCATCCTCCAGCGAGGGAAGCTGGGGAAGGGTGCGGGGCGGCGCTTCCGCCAGCTCGACCCCTTCGGGAAGGGCCTCCAGCCCGCAGGCAATGGCGAGCTGCGCGAAGGCGAGGTCGCGGGCATTCTCCGCCTGGATCACCCGCACCGAGGCCTGCGCCACCTCCACCTCGGCGCGGCTGACGTCGTAGGGGGCGGCCATGCCCACCTCGGCGCGGCCCCGCGCCAGCTCGAGGTGCGCGCGGGCTTGCCGGAGACTCTCCTCCATGGCGGCGACCAGCTCGTCGGCGGCGTTCGCGGTTCGGAAGGCGGACTCGGCACCGAGGTCCACGAGCTCCTCCACGAGCTGCTGGTGGGCGAGGGCCTGCCGGGCCTCGGCCTGGGCGAAGCGATGTCGGCCCAGGGTGCGGCCGAAGTCCCAGATCGTCTGCTGCAGGCTGAGGTTCGCCGTCCAGAGCTCGAAATCCGCGGGCCCGAAGAAGGCGCCCGAGCCGCTCACGCTACCCACGGGGAACTGCGGCTGGCCACCCGAACCGATGACGCCGGCGCTGGAACCGCCGGCGCCGCGGCCGACCAAGAAGGAGCCCTGCGCGCTCGCGCGGGGAAAGAAGCCCGAGGCCGCGATGGCGCGGCGGGCCGCGGCGGCGGCGGTGAGGGAGCGCGCGACCGCCGTTTCCGGATGCTGGGCCCGCGCCGAGGCGCGGCAGTCCTCCAGCGTCCACACCGCGGCCGAGGCCGGCGGGGCGGCGAGAAGGACGAAAAAGCAAGTCGTGGCCAGCCGGGCGAGCATGCGCAACAGGAAGCCCGAATGCGGGTCGGCGTCAACCCGAAGGGGAGAAGAATCCACCGAGGCCGCCGGGACCGACGAGGCGCGCTGCGCGCAATGGGGCGCCCAGCCGACCCAAGGCCCGCGGCTCGCCCGGCAAACCGCCGTGCGCCCGGCGCATTCCCGATGCGCCGCATTCCCAGGCCGCGGTCCCGTGGATCCGCTATAGATGCCGCGATGGAGCAGCTCCAGACCGAGACGCTCGCCTACGTGCAGGGGCCGGAGGGCGACCGCGCCCTCGACCGGGCCGCGGCGCTTTTGCGCGCGGGCAAGCTGGTGGCCTTCCCCACGGAGACGGTCTACGGCCTCGGGGCGCTCGCCTTCGACGCTAAGGCGGTGCGCGCCGTCTTCGCCGCGAAGGGCCGGCCCGCCCACAACCCCCTC
>DATGOH010000263.1:0-4883 GCA_035306165.1 Ferdinandcohnia sp. | reverse complement strand
TTCGTCTTCCGCATGCGCGAGGCGGCGCCGAGGCTCATCCCGCTGGACGTCTTCGATCTGGCCGAGGGCATGCTGCCCGTGGTCGGCGTCCTCCTCGCCCTCGAAGGCGTCCTCCTCCTCGTCGCCTCGTTGCCCTTCTTCCGGCGCCGCGCCGAGGGCTGGACGGCGCTGGTGGCCTTCTCCCACCTGGTTTTCCTCGTTTTCGCGGTGATGGACCACCGCTACTTCCTCTCCACCGGCACGCGCCTGAACGTGGATCTGGTGGTGTATGCCCTCCGCTACGCCGGTGCGATGGGCGGGATCGTGGAGGAGGGCTTCGACCTCCAGTTCTTCGGCTCGATCGCGCTCGCGCTCGTGGCGGTGCTCGGCGCGTGGGCCGTAAGCCGGTCCGGCCGGGCGGGGGAGGGCGGCATGCTCGCCTCGGCGGAGGTCCTCCTCTTGGCCCTGGCCGCGCTCATCTTCGTCGACCGGCCCGTGCGCATCGAGGTCCCGGAGGAGGTCCTCGACCACATGCTCACGGGCGGCGAGGGGGCGGCCTCGGACATCCAAGGCTTCGGTCCCTACGCACGGCCGACCTTCACCACCGAGGCGCGGCGGCCGAGGGACATCGTCTTCATCATCCTCGAGAGCTTCCGTGCCGACGCGCTGGGGGCCTACCGCGGCTTTCCCGAGGACAGCGCCACGCCCGCGCTCGATCGGCTCGCGCGGGAGGGCGTGCTCGTCGAGAACGCCTACTCGAGCGTCATCCACACCTCGAAGGCGCTGGTCGGGATCCTCTGCGGGGCCTTCCCCCGCCTCAACCTACCGATCGAGGAGGCACAGGAGGGCGGCTTGCCGCTGGCCTGCCTTCCCCGCTTGCTCGGGGAGCTCGGGTATCGCACGCGTTATGCCCAGACCGCCGACGGCTCGTTCGAGGACCGCATCGGCCTCGTGCGCAACATGGGCTTTCAGGCGTGGAAGATGCGCGAGGATCTCGAG
Organism: Ferdinandcohnia sp.; assembly: GCA_035306165.1. Taxonomy (GTDB): domain Bacteria; phylum Myxococcota; class Myxococcia; order Myxococcales; family Vulgatibacteraceae; genus ZC4RG40. The sequence goes on along the minus strand of DATGOH010000263.1, from coordinate 3,905 downwards.
GGCGAGGAGGTGGGTTACCTCGGCATGGACGAGCGGGCGCTGATCGCGCCGGCCGTGGAGTGGGCCGAAGAGGAGGACGATCGGCCGCTCTTTCTCGCGCTGCTCACCAGCGTCAGCCACCACCCCTACCAGGTTCCCGGCGAGCCGCCGCCAAGGGGATTGGCCCGGTGGGAGGATTACTTGAAGGCGGTGCGCCACGTCGACGAGGCGGTGGGCGAGATCGTGGCCCAGGTGAAAGAGCGCCTCCCGAACGCCCTCTTCGTCATCGTCGGCGACCACGGCGAAGGCTTCAACGAGCACGACATGTGGGGCCACAACATCGTCCTCTACGAGGAGGGCATCCGGGTCCCCCTCATCCTCTACGGCGCCGACGATGCCCTCCCACCCGGCCGCCTCGCCGGATTGCGGCACCAGGTGGACATCGTGCCGACGATCCTCGAGCTGATCGACGCGGAGTGGGAGGGCAGCCTGCCCGGGGTGAGCCTGCTCGAGCCGCGCGGCCACCAGTACGTCGTCAGCTCGTGCTGGTTCCGCCGGCGCTGCATCGCGCTGCGGATCGGCGACCTGAAATTCATCGACCACTACGACCTCGACCAGATGGAGGTCTACGACCTCTCCGTCGATCCGCAAGAGCGGGAGAACCTCGCGTCCCAATACCCGCGCGCGGTGCTCCGTGCGGCCGAGGCGCGACTGCGGCGCATTCAGGCGGATCTCGAAAGCGTCTACCTCGGCTCGCTCCGGGACGTGGCGGGCGAGGTGGCGGATTTCGATTGATCGACGGGCGCCCGCATGATGGAACGCCCACCATGCCCGGCTGGTTCGCAGCGGTCTTCGCCTTCGTCTTCGGGGCGGTCGTCGGCTCCTTTCTGAACGTGGTGATCGCGCGCGTCCCGCGCGGCGAGTCCGTGGTGAGGCCGCGCTCGCGCTGCCCGCGCTGCAAGCGGCCCATCCGCTGGTACGAGAACGTTCCGATCCTCTCGTGGCTTTTCCTGCGGGGGCGCTGCGCAGGATGCAAGCAGCCGATCTCGCCCCGCTATCCCCTCGTCGAACTCGCGTCGGGGCTCCTCGCGCTGGCTTGCCTGCGGCATTTCGGCCTCGGTCCGTGGGCCGTTGCCGCCTTCGCCTTCCTCGCGGCGCTCCTCGCGCTCACCTACATCGATCTCGATCACTGGCTCCTTCCGCGGGTGATCACGATCCCCTTCATCGCGATCGGGGTGGGGGTCTCGTGGCTTCCGGGCGGTCCGGGGCTTCTCTCGTCGGTGCTCGGCGCGCTCGCGGGCTTCGCCTCCTTCGTGCTGCTCGGCTGGGTGGCGGAGCGACTCTTGAAGAAGGAGGCGATCGGCGGCGGCGACGTCTGGCTCTTTGCGATGATCGGCGCGTGGCTCGGACTGCGTGCGCTTCTGCCGGTGGCGTTGCTCGCCTCGTTGCAGGGCGCGATCGCCGGCCTCGTGCTCATGGCCTTCGCCCGCCGGGAGGGGAGGGCGACCGCCGCTCCGCCGCCGCGCCCCACGGGCGACGAGGAACTCGACGCGTGGGAGCCGCCCGCCGGTGCGCTGCCCTTCGGCCCCTTCCTCTCCCTGGGAGCGGCGGAGTTCCTCTTTTTCGGCCCGGCTCTTCTCGACTGGTACCTCGGCCTCTTTCGTTAGAAAATTTGCCGGTCTCGGGTGCGATGCTACGATGCGCGCCGTAACGCCGTAGGGGCTTCGATCGTGCGACGGGCCCCTGGCCTTTCGGGACGCGCATGAGCAAGGGCAAGCTGGCACTCGGCATCGACATCGGGTCGAGCTCGATCAAGATGGTGATGCTGAAGGAGTCGAGGAAGGGCTACCGCCTCGAGGCCTTCGGCATGGCCCCCCTTCCCCCCGAGGCGATCGTCGACGGAAGCCTGATGGACTCCGCGGCGGTGGTCGAGGCGATCGAGAGTCTGATCTCGTCGCAACGCATTCGCCGCAAGGAGGTCGCCACTGGGGTGAGCGGCCGCGCGGTGAACATCAAGAAGCTCTCCGTCCCGAAGATGAGCAAGAAGGAGCTCGCGGACAGCCTGCGCTGGGATCTCGAGAGCTACATCGGCACCCAGGCCGACGGCCTCTATGCCGACGCGGAGATCCTCCAGGACGTGGGCGACGGGCAGATGGACATCCTCCTCGTCGCTGCGAAGAAGGACGTGATCACCGATTACGCCATGGTGCTCGCGGAGGCGGGGCTGAAGGCCGTGGTGGTGGACGTGGACGGCATCGCCGCGCAAAACGCCGTGGAGATGGTGCACGGCTTCGACGGGAACTCCACCGTGGCGGTGATCAACGTCGGTGCTTCGGTCACGAGCATCAACATCATTTCGCAGGGGGTGACCGCCTTCGTCCGCGACGTCACGGTCGGGGGCAATCTGATCACCGAGGAGATCCAGAAGGATCTCGGTATCTCCTACGAGGAGGCCGAGGCGCTCAAGGTCGGTGGCCGAGTCGGCGAGGACGCGGATGCCATCGTCCCCCACGAGGTGGAGCGGGTGATCGCTCGCGTGGCCGGCCAGATCGCCGGCGAGATCCAGCGCTCGCTCGACTTCTACGCCAATCCGATCAACGGTCGGTTCGACAAGATCTACCTCTCCGGCGGTACGGCGAAGGTCCCCTCCCTGCAGCGGATGATCTCCGATCGCTCCGGTGCACCGGTGGAGGTCTTCAATCCCTTCGCCGGCCTGAACGTCGACTCCAAGCGTTTCGACCTCGCGTACCTGGATGACGTGGGGCCCATGGCGGCGGTGGCCGTCGGTCTCGCCCTGCGGCGGGAGGAGGTGTAGGGACGCCATGATTCGGATCAATCTCCTCCCGGTCGAGCAGACGAAGAAGTGGGAGCTCGGGCAGAAGCAGATCGTCCTCTTTCTGCTCGTGCTGGTCGGCGTCGGTGCGGGCAACTGGTCCTGGTACTCGACCGTTTCGAGTACCCTCGAGACCAAGCGGTCCCAGGTGAAGCGCCTCGAGTCGGACATCGCCCAGCTCGACAAGGTGATCTCCGAGGTGCGCGACATCGCCAAGGAGAAGGAAGCCATCGAGCTCAAGCTCGGCGTGTTGCGCGATCTGCGCAAGGCGCGCACGGGACCGGTCAAGGCCCTCGACAACCTCGCGGTCATCATGCCGGAACGGACCTGGCTCATCGCCTTCCGGGAGAAGGATGGGAAGCTGCTCCTTCGTGGGGGCGCCGTCACCAACGAGGATCTCGCGGACTTCCTCAGCGCACTCAAGGAGAGCCCCTACTTCAAGGATCCGAAGCTGAAGCGCTCGGTCCAGAAGCAGGGGAAGGACGTCAGCTACATCGAGTTCGAACTGGATTGCGGCGTGGACTACACCGCCTGAGGGCGGGCGCCGCGAGGGATCGATGCATCCCGGCGAGGAAGCATGGATAGGCTGATCCACCAGATCTTGAAGGCCTCGTGGCCCCTGAAGATCGGCGTTGTCGCGGGGCTGTCGGCGCTGATGACCTTGGGGAGCTGGTACTTCTTGGTCCACCCGGCGCGCAGTGAGACCGTCAAGCTCGAAAATCGGCGCCGCAAGCTCGAGGGCGAATACATCGACAAGCAGCAGATCGCGAACAACCTCAACGAGTACCGTCGCGAGAAGGCCGAGCTGGAAGCGAAGCTCGCCGAGGCGCTCACCGAACTTCCGCAGGAGGCGGCCATCGACGATCTCCTGCGGCAGCTCCACGAGCTCGGGACGCAGGCGGAGCTGCAGATCGTGACCATCGAGCCCCACGCCGAATCGAAGGACGAGTTCTACGCGCGCATCCCCGTACGGATGAAGGTCAGCGGGAGCTACCACGAAATCGTCAGCTTCCTGGACGAGGTGGGACGGATGAAGCGCATCGTGAACGTCTCCGGCATCCAGCTCGCCAATCCCACCATGCGCAACGATCGC
>DATGOH010000262.1:0-11407 GCA_035306165.1 Ferdinandcohnia sp. | reverse complement strand
TCCACCGCAACACGCTCGCCCGCAAGCTCGTGCAGCTCGGTCTTCGCCCCCACCCGTCCAGGAGACGCGCTTGAATCCGCTGGCGGCTCTCGCCTTCTACACCTTCCTCATCGCCATCGCCGCCGTGGGGAGCGCCGCTCTTCCGGTGCTCTTCCCCTCGCTGCAGCGGCAGACGCTCCTGCTCCTCTCCTTCGCCGCCGGCGTGATGCTCGGTGCGGCCTTCTTCCACATGCTCCCCGAGGCCGTGGAGGCGGGCGGCATCGAGTCGCTGCCCTGGACGCTCGTGGGCTTCGTCTTCCTCTTCGTGGTGGAGCGCTACGTCCTCATCCACTGGTGCAAGGAGGAGGAGCACTGCGAGGTGCACGGCCACGGCACCATGGGCCTCGCCGCCCTGCTCGGGCTTTCGGTCCACACGCTCGCGGACGGCTTCGCGCTCGGCGCCGCCGTGGCGAGCGGGGTGGGCGCCTCGGCCTTTCTGGCCATCCTCTTCCACAAGGTGCCCAACTCCTTCTCCTTCGCCTCCGTCCTCGTCTACGAGCGCTACGCGCGGCTGCGCATGGCGATGTACGTGGGCATCTTCGTGCTCACCCTGCCCCTCGGCGCGCTGCTCTACCACCTGCTCTCCGGCATCGTCCCCGCGGAGAACTTCCGCGCGGCCGCGCTCGCCTTCTCGGCGGGGACCTTCCTCCACCTCGCGGTCTCGGATCTCATCCCCGACCTGCATCGACACCGCGAGCGGCGCCTCGCCCTCTCGCTCGCGCTGCTCGCCGGCATCGGCTCGATGGTCTTGGCCGACGCGCTCTCGCCCGGGCACTGAGCCGAACGATCAGAGGTCCTTGTCGGCGCTGGTGCGCAGCTCCTCGGTGAAGTCGCGGCGCAGCTCGATGAGGTTGCGGAAGCGGAAGGGCGCGATGCCCGGGATGTAGCCGCCGTCCGGGCGGTGGAGTTCGCCGTCCACCTCCGAGCCGTCGAAGTCCACGCGCGTCTGGCTGCGCACGATCTCGCGATCCGGTTCGCGGACGGTCTCGACCTCCTCCGCGCCCGCGGTGCCCGCGGGGCCGAGGACGAGTGCGACGAGGACCGTCGTCAGGACGTGGCGCATGGCGTCTCCTCCCACGCCATGAGCCTGTGCACGATCGCCCCCCGTGCATCCGGCCCCTTTGAAGGGAAACGGACGCCCTCGGGCTCGCACGGAGAGGCGAGGGCGCGCGAAGCGGCCGCTCGCCCCGGATTGCAGGTCGACCCTGCCTCCAAGTCGTGTATCTTTCCCGGCCATGCAGGTAGACAGCGAGATCCGGACCGTCCACGACCTGGTGCAGGCGGAGAGCATCTTCGTCGACGACCTCTTGCGCGAGGCGTCGAAGGTCATCGTCGGCCAAAAGCGGATGATCGAGCGCCTGCTGCTCGGCTTGCTCACCGGCGGGCACGTGCTGCTCGAAGGGCTGCCCGGCCTGGCGAAGACCCTCACGGTCAAGACGCTGGCCTCCGCCCTCGACGCGAGCTTCCAGCGCATCCAGTTCACGCCGGACCTGCTTCCCGCCGATCTGATCGGGACCACGGTCTACAACCAGGCGACCGGCGCTTTCACCGTGCGGCGCGGGCCGATCTTCGCCAACCTCATCCTCGCCGACGAGATCAACCGCGCGCCGGCGAAGGTGCAGAGCGCGCTGCTCGAGGCGATGGAGGAGCGGCAGGTCACCATCGGCGAGCAGACCTTCCCCCTTCCCGACCCCTTCGTGGTGATGGCCACCCAAAACCCCATCGAGCAGGAGGGGACCTACCCGCTCCCCGAGGCGCAGATGGACCGATTCATGTTCCACGTGAAGGTCGGCCATCCCAGCCGCGAGGAGGAGCGGGCCATCCTCGATCGCATGGGGGACGGACCGGCGCCCCGGGCGCAAAAGGTGGTCGAGCCGGCGCGCATCCTGCGCGCGCGCGAGGTGGTGGAGCGCATCTACGTGGATCCGAAGGTCAAGGATTACGTGGTGTCGCTCGTCTTCGCCTCCCGCGAGCCGGCGCGGGCGGGGCTTTCCGAGTTCGAGGGTGCGATCGCCTGCGGCGCGAGCCCCCGGGCGAGCCTCTTCCTCTTGCGCGCCGCCAAGGCGCACGCCTTCCTCCGCCACCGCGGCTACGTGACGCCGGAGGACGTGAAGGCGGTGGGCATGGACGTCCTCCGCCATCGCATTCTCCTGACCTTCGAGGCGGAGGCGGAGCAGATCACCGCCGAGGACGTGGTGCAGCGGATCTTCGACCGCGTCGAGGTGCCATGATCTCGAAGGAGCTCATCGCCCGCGTGCGTCGGCTCGAGATCCGGACGCGCAAGGCGGTCTCCGAAACCTTCGCGGGTTCGTACCAGTCGGTGTTCAAGGGCCGGGGCATGTCCTTCCAGGAGGTGCGCCACTATCAGCCCGGCGACGACGTGCGCGCGATCGACTGGAACGTCTCCGCACGGATGCAGGCGCCCTACGTGAAGCTCTTCACCGAGGAGCGCGAGCGCACCGCCATGCTCCTTCTCGATCTCTCCGCCTCGCAGGACTTCGGCACGGTCGAGCATACGAAGGGACAGACGGCGGCCGAGATCGCCGCGCTCCTCGCGTTCTCCGCCATCCGGAGCAACGACCGGGTGGGCGCCGTCTTCTTCACCGATCGCATCGAGCGCTTCGTCCCGCCGAAGAAGGGGAAGAAGCACGGCCTGGCGATGATCACGGAGATGCTCTCGTCGAAGCCCGAGGGCCGCGGAACCGACATCGAGGGCGCGCTCCACTTCCTCGGGCGCGTGCTCGAACGGCGGGCGATCGTCTTTCTGCTCTCCGACTTTCTCGCACCGAACCTCGAGCGGGCCCTGCGGGTGGCCGCCCGGCGCCACGAGCTGGTGCCGGTGGTGCTCACCGATCCGCTGGAGGAAGCGCTTCCCGATCTCGGGCTCGTGACGGTGGAGGATCCGGAGACCGGCGAGATCCTCGAGATCGACCTCGGCGTGCGGCGCAACCGGGAGCGCTACCGCAGGCTGATCGAGGCCGAGCGCGAGGCACGCCGGAGGCTGTTTTCCCGTCTGGATCTCGAGCCCGTGGAGGTGCGGTGCGGCGAGGATCCCGTGGTCCCGCTCGCGCGCTACTTCGCGGCCCAGAAGAGGAGGAGGGCGGGTTGATGCGGGCGCGCGTCGGCTTCTTGCTGCTCCTCGTCCCCCTCCTCGCGGCGGCCGAGGGCCGCGCGCCGCAGCCGCACAGCTACATGACCTCCGTCGAGCCCGACGAGGTCGAGCTGGGTCGACCCTTCGAGCTGCGCATCGAGATCCGCCATCCGCCAAAGGAGAGCTACCGCCTCCCCGCGGACCTCGCGCTCGGTCCCGCGGTGGTCGGCAAGGTGCAGGCGGTGCGCGGCGAGGGCGAGACGACCTTCGTGCTCGAGGCGCGGATCTTCGACGCGCTCGGTGAGGTCCAGCTTCCCGAGGTCCTCGTCGAGGCCTTCGACGCCGAGGGGGCGCTCGAGCCGCTGCGCGTGCCGGGCGCCGCGATCCGCATCCGCGAGACGGGCGCGGGGACGGAGCTCGAACCGCCGCCCGCGCCGATCCCGGTCGAGGTCTTCGCGTGGGAGCGGTTGCTCGTCGCCGCCTGCGCGCTCGCCGTCGTCCTCGCGTTCGCGATCCTCCTGCGCCGCCGTCGTGCGCGCCGAGGCGAGGCCGAACGCCCCCTCGATCCCGCCGCGCGGGCCGCGGAGGCGATCCGCGCGCTGCGCGAGGAATCGCCGTGGGAGAAGGGGGAGGTGCGGCGGCACTACTTCCGCCTTTCGGAGATCTTCCGCGTCTACCTGCGCGACGCCTGCGGGATCGCCGCGGTGGAGATGACCTCCGAGGAGCTTCTGGTTGCGCTGGGCCGGCGGCCGGTTCCCGGCCTATCCCGCGCGCGGGTCGAGGCCTGGATCCTGCGCGGGGATGTGGTGCGCTTCGCCAAGGGGGAGGCGGACGCCGCCCAGGCCCTCGCGGACCTCGACGAGCTCGAGGCGATGGTGCGCGACATGGAGGAGGCGCGCGCTCCGCAGGCGGCGGGAGGTGCGCCGTGAGCTTGGGCGACCTCGTCTTCCAGCAGCCGTGGGCGCTGCTCGGCCTGCTCCTCCTTCCGCTGACCTGGGCGCCCAGGCGCAGGCCCGTGCTCCGCCTCCCCACCCAGCGGGCATTGCGCTCGCTCGATCCCGGACCGCGCGCCCGGCTCGGATGGCTGCCGCGCGCGCTGCGGAGCCTGGCTTTGGCCCTGGGCGTGCTCGCCCTCGCCCGGCCGGCGACCCCCGCGGAAGGTGGGCAGGACCGCATGGTGGAAGGGATCGACATCGTGGTCGCGCTCGACCTCTCGGGCTCGATGCAGGCGGTGGATTTCCAGCCCCGCGATCGGCTGCACGTGGCCAAGGAGGTTCTCGACGCCTTCGTGCAGCGGCGGCCGCGCGATCGCATCGGCCTGGTGGTCTTCGCCGGCGAAGCCTACACGCAGTGTCCGCTCACGCTCGACCACCGCGTCCTGCGCGCGATCCTCGCCCGTCTCGAGGTGGGGCACATCCCCGACGGCACCGCCATCGGGGACGCGATCGCCACGGCGCTCAACCGCCTGCGCGAAAGCGACGCCGAAAGCCGCATCGTCATCCTCATCACGGACGGCGACTCCAACGCCGGCGCGGTCTCGCCCCTGGAAGCGGCGAAGATGGCGCAGGATCTGGGCGTCCCCGTCTATCCGATCCTGGTGGGCAAGGAGTGCGACGACCCCCGCGGCTGCCCCGTGCCCTTCCCGGCGGGCACCGATCTCTTCGGCAACCGGGTCTTCCGGGACGTGCACATCCCCACCGATCCGAAGCTCCTCGCCACCATCGCGGAGCGCACGGGCGGCACCTTCTATCGCGCCACCGACCGCGCTTCGCTCTAGGGCCATCTGCAGGACGTCCTCGAGGCCTACGAGAAATCCACGCTCGTCGAGGAGCGTCAGCTCGCGGGCTACGAGGAGCGCTACGCGCTCTTCCTCTTCCCCGGCTTCATCGCCCTCGCGCTCGAGCTCGTTCTCTCGGCGACGTGGTTGCGGAGGTTCCCCGGATGACCGCCGTGGCGTTCTCGCTGCTGGGGATCGAAATGCGCCTCGCCGAGGCGGGACGGTGGCCTTGGGCGCTGGCGGTCGTGCTGGCCCTGCTCGCCTTCCTGCACGGGCTCGCGCGCCGCGAGCGGATGCTGCGCGATCTGACCGCCGTGCCGGCGCTGCGCGCGCGGATCGTGCCTGGCCTCGCGCCGGGGCGGGGCGTCCTGCGCGGCGCGCTCGCGCTCGCGGCGCTGGCCGCGATCTTCGTCGCCCTGCTTCGGCCGCAGGTCGGCCAGCGCGAGGTGACGGTGAAGCGGCGCGGCATCGACATCGTGGTGGCGCTCGACGCCTCGCGCTCGATGCTCGCCCGGGACGTCCTCCCCTCGCGGCTCGCGCGCGCCAAGCTCGAGCTCTCGCAGCTCGTCGATCGCCTCCAGGGCGATCGCATCGGCATCGTGGTCTTCGCGGGCGAGGCCTTCGTGCAATGCCCGCTCACGCACGACTACGCCGCCGCCAAGCTCTTTTTGCGGGCGGTCGATCCCGAGGCCATGCCGAGCCAGGGCACGGCGATCGCCGGCGCGCTTCGTGCGGCCGAGGCCATGTTCGACGCGGCGGAGGACGGCGCACGCAGCCGCGTGGTGCTTCTGCTCACCGATGGCGAGGACCATTCCGGTCGACTCGACGCCGCCGTGCGGGCCCTCGCGGACAAAGGGATCCGCGTGTACGCGCTCGGCATCGGCACCGCCGCGGGCTCGCCCATCCCCGTCCTCGACGCGAGCGGGGAGGTGGTCGGCTACCGGAAGGATCGCCAAGGGCAGATGGTGATCTCTCGCTTGGAGGATGGGCAGCTCCGCGCGCTGGCCGAGCGCACCGGGGGGATCTACGCGGCGGTCTCGTCGGGGGACCTGGGCATGGGTGCGATCCTCGCGGAGCTGCGGAAACTGGAGAGGACGGAGCGTGAGGGGCAGCTCGCCCTGCAGTGGGACGAGGCCTTCGGCATCTTCCTTGCGCCGGCCTTGCTGCTCCTCGCCCTGGCTTCGTGGATCCCGGAGCGGAGGAGGGAAGGATGAGGCGGACGGCGCTCCTTTTCGTCCTCGTGCTCGTGCCGGTCGCGGCGCGTGCGGAGATCCTGCGCCGGCCCGATCGGGACGTGGAGGCGGGGATCGCGGCCCTACGGGCGGGAGAGGCCGAAGCGGCGCTGGAGCACTTCGAACGCGCGGCGCGGCGGCGTCCGCAGGACGGTCGGATCCACCTCGATCGCGGTCTCGCGCTGCAGGCGCTCGGGCGGTTCGACGAGGCCACCGAGGCCTTCGCCCAGGCGCTGGCGAGCGGCGGAGCGAGCCGGGAGGCGCTGCACGGGCTCGGCCACGCGCACGCCGCGCGCGGCGATCTCGACGCGGCCATCGCGAGCTTCCGCACCGCGCTCGAGCGCGATCCGGAGGACGCGGTGGCCCGCAAGAATCTCGAGGCCTTGCTCCGGTCGAAGCGAAAGCAGCAACGGGCCGAGCCGCAGAGCGAGGGCCAGCAGGAGGGCGAGAAGGAAGGCCAGGAGGGTGCCGATTCGGAGGGATCCGAGGACGCAGGGAAGGAGGAGGCCGGCGAAGGGGACCCGAGCGAGACGGAGGCCGGGAGCGCCGGCGAGGACGAGGGCGAGACGGAGGAAGGAGGCGTCGGCGAGGACGAAGGCGCCGAGGACGGCGCGCCGTCCGGCGCCTCGGAGGAAGGCGAGGTCGCCTCCGACGGTTCCGACGAGCGCGCGGGCGAGGGCGCGGACGGGGAATCCGCCGGGGAGAGCCCCGCCGGCGCGATGGGCGAAGAGGGCGAGGGCCGGGAGGAGGGCGCCAGCGTGCAGCAGGTGCCGGCCGGCCCCGCGGAGACGGAACGGATTCTCGATGCGCTGAAGGCGCGCGAGAAGAGCCTGCCGCTCTTTCGCGGCCCGCAACGGAAGGGGAGGCGGACGGATGCCGAGAAGGACTGGTGAGGCGGCGACCCGCATCGCGGTGATCCTCGCGCTGGCGCTCGTTCCCGCGCTCGCCGTGGCCGACGAGGGCGTGCGCTTCGAGGCGACGGTCGATCGCAGCGCGATCACGCTGGACGACTGGATCACCCTCACCGTGACGCTCACCACGTCCGGCGGATCGGCCGCGTCGATCGAGCTTCCGCGGGCGCCCGACTTCGAGATCCGCTCCCGCGGCCAATCCGAGCAGAGCGCCTTCCAGTTCGGCGCGCGGGGCGCCGTGCGCACCCACACGCGCATCCACACGCTGGTGATGCGCCCGCTGCGCGAGGGGCTGCTCACCATCCATCCCGGCCGGGCGGTGGTCGGTGGCAAGACCTACGAGACCGCGCCCATCCAGGTGCGGGTGGGACCGGGCGCCGCTCCGCCGCGGCCGGAGCACGACGCCGAGGTGGCCGCCGCGCGCCCGCGCGGAGACGTCTTCGTGGAGGCCCACGTGGACAAGACGCGCGCCTACGTGGGCGAGGAGATCCTGCTGTCGGTGTGGCTGTATGCGCGCGTGGACGTCTCGCACGTCTCCAGCCTCGACCTACCGGATCTCGACGGCTTCTGGATCGGGGAGATCGCCAATCCCACGCAGCTTTCGGCGCGCATGCAGGAGGTGGGCGGCGTGCCCTATCGCGTCTACCTCCTCAGCCGAAAGGCGCTCTTCGGCCTGCGGGAGGGCAAGCTCGAGATCGCGCCGGCCACGGTCGACCTGACCGTGGGCGGTGGCTTCTTCGGCCGCGGGCGCAGCCTGCGGCGAAGCTCCCCGCCGGTGGAGGTGGAGATCCTGCCGCTGCCGCCGAGCGGGGAGGCGCTTCCCCTGGGCGCCGTGGGCGACTTCGTCTTGCGCGCCGAGGCCGCGCCGCGCAGCGTGCGCGTGGGAGAGCCCATCACCTACCGCCTGACGGCCGCGGGGCGCGGCAACCTCTCCGGGATCGACTTCCCTTCGCTGCCGGAGATCGAGGGACTGCGCGCCTTCGAGCCCACCCACGGCGAGCAGGTCGACGTCTCCTCGGGCCGCTACGGCGGCAGTCGGACCCTGGAGGTCGTGCTCATCCCCGAGCGGCCCGGTCGGTTCGAGATCCCCTCGCTGCCTTGGCTCGTCTTCGACCCCGCAGCCGGCGCCTACCGGCGGCTCGAGACCGAGGCTTTCACCATCGAGGTCCGCGGGGAGCGGATCGGTGGCCAGACCCTCGATCTCGGTGCCGCGCCCGTTCTTCCCCTGCGCGAGCCGGTGCGGCTCGACGTTCCGCGGGCCTTCTGGCGCGCCCCCTGGTTCGCGGCGGCCCTGGCCGTGCCGGGCCTCGCCTTGCTCGCGGCCTTCGTGGCGCCGCGGCTGCGCAGGCGGCTCGGAACGCGCGGGCGGGATGCGGGACGGGAGGCGTTGGCGCAGCTCGCCCGGCACGGGGGCGGGGCCGACTGGCCGGAGGGAATCCCCCGCATCCTGCACGCCTACCTCGAGGCCCGGCTGGCCCGACCCACGGCGGGTCTCGAGCGACGCGAGCTCGCCGCCCATCTGGTCCGCGAGGGAGCGCCGGCGGAGCTCGTCCGCTCGCTCGAGGCGCTGCTCGAAGCCTGCGAGCGGGAGCGCTTCGCCCCCGAGGCGCTGCGCAGCGCGCCCGACGGGATGTGGGAGAGGGCGCGCCGGTGGGTCGAGGAATTCGAGAGGACGCGGAGGGAGCGATGAATCTCGCGCAGCGGGCCGCCGCCGCCGCGCAGGCCTACCGCGACGGCGCCTACGAGGAAGCCGTCCAGGATTACCAGGCGCTGGTGGACGCGGGCGCCGGGAGCGCCGACGTCTGGTTCAACCTGGGCAACGCCCACTACCACACCGGCGCCCGGGGCAAGGCCGCCTGGGCGTGGGAGAACGCCCTGCGCCTCGCGCCGCGCGACGAGGTGGTGCGGCGGCAGCTCGAGAACCTCCGCGCGGAGGCGGGGGTGGTCCGGCCGGCGGGAGACTCGGTGCTGCACGGGGTCGCCGCGCGGCTCGACCCGGCAGGCTTTGCCCTCGTCCTCCTCGCGGGCTGGATCGTGGGCTGCGGCCTGGTGATCCTGCGTCCGCACCTGCGCGCGCCGTGGAGGAAGACCGTCGCGGGGCTTTTCGCGGGTTTGGCGTTCGCGGGGGCGGTCGTCGGGGGCACGGGGCTCGCCCTGGTGGAGTGGGATCGGCGCGCCGGGTGGGCCGTGGCGATCGAGTCGGTGGATCTCCGGCAGGCGCCGCACGAGGGGGCCGGAGTCGTCGGCCGGCTCGAGGAGGCGGCGCGGGTGCGAATCCGTCGGCGGGAGGGAAGCTGGGTGCTGCTCGATCTCGGCGCCGGGCGGACGGGTTGGTCGCGGGCCGGGGCGATCGCGCCGATCGGCGGGTGAGCCGACGATTGTCGGCTATCGAACGTTTCGCCCGGAGGAAATGGCGGCCCACCCTCCCGAGCCAGGGAATCGCTCGGGGGGGGAAGCTAAACCCAACGGCTCGAGGGAGGGTGGGCCATGAGCGAGCGGGAATATAACCCAACTGGCGGAGGGGGAAAGCGAAAAACGGTCCACGGCGACCGGGCCGGTGTTCGGTCGGTGCGGCCTTCGACATCAGCCGACTTTCACGTCGCTTTCCAGACGTGTCGCCTCGTCTTCTTCGTCCCGCCCGCCGTCGGTCGGGCGCCGCGACTGGCGGCCCAACCGCTGGCTGCGGATCCCCATGCCGACCACGGCGAGGAAGAGGATCGCGCCTCCGGCACGCGCGAAGGGCGCGGGGAGCACCTCCGTGGGCGCCTCGCGGACGACGATGAACGCGGCCACGAAGAGGACGAGCCAGGCGAAGCTCTGCCGCAGCGCGGCCGTGGAGAGGCGCGGGCCGAGGCGGGTCCCCAAGAGCGAGCCGAGGACCGAGGCGGAGGCCACCACGCCGAGGATGGGCCAGTCCAGGCGCACGTGGGCGGCGTGGCCGAGGAAGCCGGCCGTGGACTGCATCGCGATCACCAGGAGCGAGGTCCCGATGGCCTGGACCACGGAGAGCCCGCCGAGCAGGGTGAGCGCCGGCACGATGAGAAAGCCGCCGCCGGCGCCCACCAGCCCGGCGACGCTGCCGACCGCCACCGCCGCCGCACCGATGCGGAGGAGGGCGTTGGGCGCGGTGCGGGGCGCGTCGCCGACCCGCCCCCGCATCATGGCGAGCGCCGCGGCGAGCGCGACCACGCCGAATCCGAGCACCAGGTAGTTCCCGGGGATCCAGGCTGCGGCGCGCCCGGCCAGGTAGGCCGCCGCCATGCCCAGGCCGCCGAAGAGCAGGCCCGGCCCCCACCGTACGGCGCCGCGGCGCGCGTGGGCGGCGGCGGCGATCAGGCTGGTGACGGCCACCACGAAGAGGGAGCCGGCGATCCCCTCCTTCTCCTCCATGCCGATCAGGTAGACGAGCAGCGGGAGGGTGAGGAGGGAGCCCCCGGCGCCCAGCAGTCCGACGACGGCGCCCACCACGAGCGCATAGAGGCCGGCGAGAAGGAGCATCCTCCTCCCCATAGCACGGACCGCGCCTCGTCGGCTCCGCGGGACCTCGGATGGGGGAGCGGTCAGGCGGAGAGCACGCCCATGACCACCAGCACCGCCACGAGGATGCTCATCAGGCTCTCGCCGGCGATGAAACCCGAGGCCACCGGAACGATGGTCCGCTGGGCGAGCTGCGGCTTGCGGCGGCGGAGGATCTCCGCCACGAGCGCGCCGAGGAACATCGAGATGGCGTTGCTCCCCGGAACCACGAGCGCGATCCCCAGGCCGGAGGCGGAGGGGACGAACGTGCGCACGCGGCGCGGAGCGAAGCGCTCGAGCAGGGCGAGCGCCACCCCGAGGAAGAGGCCCACCACGATCGCCTTGCGCGAGGAGGGTGCGAGCGCGCCGAGGCCGTCGGTGAAGGCTTGCGAGACGCCGGCCCAGACCAGGGCGGAGGGCGCGGGCCATTCCTCGCCGCCGAGGACGGAGGGATCGGGGAAGAGGAGGTAGAAGGCGGGAACGACCACGGCCGCGCCGGCGAGCACGCCGAAGATCTGGCCGAAGAACTGCTGGCGCGGATTGGCGCCGAGCAGATAGCCGCTCTTGAGGTCGGTGAGCAGGTCCGCGGCATGCAACCCGATGCCGCCCGTGACGTTGGCGCTCATCAGGTTGCCGGCGAGGTTGCCGGGGTTGACCACGCCGTAGACGAGCTGGGTGACGGGGCCGAGCGCCTTGGTGGGCGTGACGTCGGTCTCACCGGTCACGCGCGACGCCACGAAGGCCATGATCACCGCCAGGGGGATGGCGATGACGCCGGCCCACAGCGGGATTTCGAAGAGGTACCACATCAAGAAGACCACCACCGGGCCGAGCACGGCGA
>DATGOH010000261.1:0-4651 GCA_035306165.1 Ferdinandcohnia sp. | reverse complement strand
CCGCGCGCCGCGGCGTGCCCGGGAGCATAACGCCTCCTCACCCCCGGGGAAAGGCGAACGGCCCCCTCACTCCGCCTGGGCGGCGGTGGCTTCGGTGGCGGCGCGGGCGGCTTCGCTCCGGAAGTAGGAGATGCGGCGGCGGAGCTGGCCGGCGAACTGGCTGTTCGGATAGCGATCGAGGCCGCGGCGTGCGGTCGCTTCCGCCTCCGCGTGCTTGCCGAGCGCCGCCTGCGCATTGGCGAGCAGGAGGTAGGCGTAGTCCTTGTTGGTGCCGGAGCGGTTCTCCTCGATGTAGCGGGTGAGGTAGGTCTCGACCAGGTCGTACTGCCGCGTCTCCATGGCGGCGGTGCCGAGGAAGAAGGCGTGCTCGGGCGCCTGCGGATGGTCGGGCCAGAGGTTCATCCCCTTGGAGAGGTCGGCCACCGCGGTACGCCATTCCTTGCGCCGATAGGCGGCGCGGCCCGATTCGAACTTCTCGTTGGCGAGCTGCTGGATCATCGAGCGCGCGCGATCCTCGATGGCGCGCGCTTCGAGCCGCGACAGGCGGCTCTTGTCGATGGCCTGCACCTCGGCCACGACCTTTTCACGATCGGCGGGCGCGGCATCCACCAGCTTCTGGTAGGCGACGAGCGCGGCCTGGGAGGCCTCGCGCGCCTTGGCGAGCTCCTCTTGGGCCTCCTGCGCCGCGCGCGTGGCCTCCTCCGCCTTCCGCGTCAGCGCCTCGATCTCGCGCTCGGCCCCCGCGAGGTAACCCTGCGCCGCGAGGTAGGCGGCGCCCGACGCGAGGACCACGAAGAGGAGGTAGGCGACCGCGGAGGAGATCCACTGCTTCCGCTCGAAGTTCTCCTGCTTGCGACCGATCGTCTTGAGGTCGGCGCCGAAGGTCTTGAGGAGGTTGTCGTTGCGGATCACGAGATTGCGGGTCTCGATGATCTCCCTGCGCAGCTCGGAAATCGCCTTGTCCTGTCCTTCCATCTTCCTCGCTTCCTCGGATCATGCGCGCCGGAGGTTGGCCGGCATCCACGCGACCACCGGCCCCCCGGCCCGCGCCTCCGGATCGACCTCGATCGGCGCGGCCGGTTCCGCCTCGGCGTGCGGGGGCGGCACCCTGTCCTGCGGCGCAGGCGCGGGCGACGCTGCCGAGGCAGGCTCGGCCGCCTCCGCGTCGCGACGCGCCAGCTCGGATTCGAGCAGCCGCACGTAGGCGCGCAGCTCGGCCAGCTCCTGTTCCCGGTCCATGAGCCTGCGGTAGAGGTCGATCCGCCTCTCCTTCTCCTCCACCAGCTCCTCGTGGAGTCGCAGGAGGGTGCTCATCGTCTTTTCCGCGTAGGCGACGGGGACCATGGCCTCGGCCGCGCGCGGCAGCTCCGGGCGTTCGGTCGCCGCGAGGCTGCGTTCCTCTCGATCGCGGATCATGGAGCGCAGACTCCCCCAATCCTCCATGTCGGTCAAGCGCCAGCCGGCCGGGCGCGCGGTGGTTTCCCGCGTCGAAGAAGAGGCCCGAAGCGCCCGTTTGGGTTATGTAGGCGCGAGATGACGAAGCACCCGTCGGTCGAGAAGTCTCCCCTGGCCAAGCTCCCCTTCGCCCTCACCCTTTGCATGGTCCTGGGCAGTATCGGGAGCTGCCGCGGCCTGGCCGAGGTCGCCACCTGGAACGAGCCGCGCTCGATTCCCCTGCCGGCCCTCGCTCTTCCCGCGGACGCCGACGAGACGTGGAAGCAACTGGCCGGGGCCTGGACCGAGCTCCAGGAGGCGCAGACCGAGACCTACCGCGAGCGACGTCCCGCGATGAGCGCGCTCGCGGTGGTGAACCTCGCCTCCTCGCTCGTCCTCTTGGCGGGTGCGCTCGCCACCGCGGCGCGGCTGCGGCGCGGCCTCTCCACCCTGCAGTCGGGCATCGCCCTCTCCCAGGCGTACGTCCTCATCGCGATCGTCGTGGCCACCTGGGTCCAGCTCGGCCTGGTGGACAACGCCCGGAGGATCCTCGGCCCGCTGCGGCAGATCGACCACGCCGTCGCCATGAAGGCGACCGAGCTGCTGGGTGCCTTCTGGTTCTCCATCCCGCTCACGGTGCTGGGGATGGTCCTGCAGTTCTTCTTCTATCTGTGGGTGAGCGGCCTGCTGAAACATCCCGAGATCCGCTCCGCCCTCACCCGGTCGTAGGTGCCCGCCGCGGCGACCGCCGAAGATCGTCAGAAGCTCCTAGGAGCGGGATTCGCCCCTTCGTTCGCGCCTCCTCGGCCGCCGACCTCATTTTTCGCCCTCGGCCGGAAGGGCGACGCAGCGCTTTTCGTTGGACCTTCCCATGATGGGAACCCTTAGGCTCCCTCCGGCATCCAAGGGAACAGGACCGCGATCCATGGCACCGTCGTTCACCGCCCCCACCAGCGTCCAGATCGAGATCGAAGGCATGCATTGCGCCTCGTGCGTTGGGCGCGTGGAAAAGGCCTTGCGCGCCGTGCCCGGGGTCGAGAACGCGAGTGTCAACCTCGCCTCCTCGCGCGCGACCGTGGTCTTGGCGGAACCGGTCGAGCCCGCCGCGCTGGTGAAGGCCATCGAGGACGCCGGCTACGAGGTGCCGCGGCGACCGCCGGTGGAGCTCTCCGTGGAGGGCATGCACTGCGCCTCCTGCGTCGGTCGGGTGGAAAAGGCCCTTCGCGCCGTTCCCGGCGTGACGAGCGCGAGCGTGAATCTCGCCACCGGCCGCGCCGCGGTGGAGGTCACCGCCGGCGTGGACGCCGCACGCCTGCTGGAGGCCGTTCGCGCCGCCGGCTACGAAGCGGCGGTGGTGGCCGACGTCGACGCAAAAGCGACCGAGGCGCGGCGCGCGAAGGAGGCGGGGGCGCTCCGCCGCGACCTGCTCGTCTCGGCCCTGCTCAGCCTGCCGGTCGTCCTGCTCGAGATGGGCGGGCACCTCGTTCCCGCCCTCGCGCAGTACGTGGAATCCACCATCGGCGCGCGAGCGAGCTGGCTCGTGCAGTTCGCGTTGTCGACCGTCGTCCTCGCCGGGCCGGGACGGCGCTTCTTCCGCGCGGGCATCCCGAGCCTTCTGCGCGGCGCGCCGGACATGAACTCGCTCGTGGCGGTCGGCACCGCGGCCGCCTACGCCTTTTCGGTGGTGGCCACCTTCGCGCCGCGCCTGCTGCCCGCCGGCACGGTCCACGTCTACTACGAAGCGGCCGCGGTCATCGTCACCCTCGTCCTCCTCGGCCGCTCGCTCGAGGCCCGCGCCCGCGGCCGCACCTCCCAGGCCATCCGCCGCCTCATGGGCTTGCAGGCGAAGACCGCCCGCGTCCGCCGCGGCGAAGGTGCGGTCGAGCTTCCCGTGACCGAGGTCCGCCCCGGCGACGTGGTGGAGGTGCGACCGGGCGAGCGCATTCCGGTCGACGGCGAAGTGGTCGAGGGAACGAGCTACGTCGACGAATCCATGCTCACCGGCGAGCCCGTCCCGGTGGAAAAGGCGGTGGGCGCGACCGTGGTCGGCGGGACCGTCAACCAGACCGGAGCCCTCGCCCTCCGCGCCACCGCGGTGGGCAGCCGCACCGTCCTCGCCCAGATCGTCCGCATGGTGGAGCAGGCGCAGGCCGCCAAGCTTCCCATCCAGGCGCTCGTCGATCGCATCGCGCTCTGGTTCGTGCCCGCGGTGATGGGGGCGGCGGCCCTCACCTTCCTCGCCTGGATCGCCTTCGGTCCGAAGCCCGCCCTCACGTTCGCCCTCGTCAACGCCGTCGCGGTGCTCATCGTCGCCTGCCCCTGCGCCATGGGCCTGGCCACGCCCACCTCGATCCTCGTGGGGACGGGGCGCGGTGCCGAGATCGGCGTGCTCTTCCGCAAGGGCGATGCGCTGCAGCGCCTGCGGGAGGTGCGGGTCGTGGCCGTCGACAAGACCGGCACGCTCACCGTGGGACGCCCCGCGCTCACCGACCTCGAGGTGGCCGAGGGCTTCTCGCGCACCGAGGTGTTGGCGCAAATGGCCGCGGTGGAAGATCGCTCCGAGCACCCCATCGCGCGGGCCGTGGTGGAGGCGGCGCGCGCCGAGGGACTCCCCCTGGCCGAGGTGACGGCCTTCGAGACCGTGCCGGGCTACGGCGTGCGCGCCGTGGTCGGCGGGGCGCGGATCGAAATCGGCGCCGACCGCTTCATGCGGCGCCTCGGCCTCGATCCCACCTCCTTCGCGGAGGCGGCCGCGCGGCTCGCCGCCCACGGCAAGACCCCCATCTACGTGGCCGTCGACGGCCGCCTCGCCGCCATCGCCGCGGTCGCCGATCCCATCAAGGAGAGCGCGCCTGGCGCCATCGCTGCGCTGCACGCGCTCGGCCTCGAGGTGGCCATGGTCACGGGCGACGACCGCCGCACCGCGGAAGCCATCGCGCGCCAGCTCGGCATCGACCGCGTGGTCGCCGAGGTCCTGCCCGACGGCAAGGTGGACGCGGTCCGCGCGCTGCAGGCGGAGCACGGGCGCCTCGCCTTCGTCGGCGACGGCATCAACGACGCACCCGCGCTGGCGGAGGCGGACGTGGGCGTCGCCATCGGTACCGGCACCGACGTGGCCATCGAGGCCGCGGACATCACGCTGATGAGCGGCGACCTGCGGACGCTGGTGGGCGCCCTGCGCTTAAGCCGCGAGACCATGCGGAAAATCCGCCAGAAC
>DATGOH010000260.1:0-4449 GCA_035306165.1 Ferdinandcohnia sp. | reverse complement strand
GACCCCGGGGCCACCGAAGTTCACGCCGTTGCCGAAGGACTGGAACTCGCCCACGGCGATCTCCGCGCCGAGCGCGCCGGGCGCCTGCAGGAGGCCGAGGGCCAGGCCCTCGGTGGTACAGGAGACCGTGAGGGCTCCCTTCTCCCGGGCGACCTCCGACACCGCACGCAGGTCCTCGATCACGCCGAAGAAGTTGGGGTAGCCCACGAGGACGGCCGCCGTCTCCTCGTCCACGGCGCCGCGGAGCGCCTCGAGGTCCATGCGACCGTCGGGGCCGAAGCCCACCTCGACCACCTCGAACCCCTCGGCGAGGTAGGTGCGCACCACGTCCCGGTACTCGGGATGCAGCGCGCGCGACAGCACCACCTTGTTGCGCTGGCCCTTCGAGAGCCGCACCGCCATGAGGGCCGCCTCCGCCGCGGCGGTGGCGCCGTCGTACATCGAGGCGTTGGCCACCTCGAGGCCGGTGAGCAGGGTGACGTAGGTCTGGAACTCGAAGGTGATCTGCAGCGTCCCCTGCGAGACCTCGGGCTGGTAGGGCGTGTAGGCCGTGTACAGCTCGCTGCGCAGAAGGAGCTGATCCACCGCGGGCGGGACGTGGTGCGGATAGGCGCCGGCGCCGAGGAAGGGGGGCGCCTTCGGCTGCCGGGAGGCGAGCTCCTCGAGGTGGTCCATCAGGCTGCGCTCGTCGAGCGCGGGGCCGACGTCCAGCGGCCGATCGAGCTTGCAGACGTCGGGGATGGGGGCGAAGAGCGCCTCGATCCGGGAGACGCCGATCGCCTTCAGCATCTCCTCGATTTCCTGGGGGGTGTGCGGATGGTAGCGCAAGGCCGTCTCAGCTCCTCGGACCGGGGAGGTTTCCCGCTCCCCGGCCCGCTCGATCCGCGGCGCGGATCACTGGTTCTCGATCAGCTGCTGGTACGCGGCGGGGTCCAGGAGCGCGTCGATTTCGGAGGGATTGGACGGCTTGACCCGGATCATCCACGCCGCGCCGTAGGGATCCTGGTTGACCTTCTCGGGGGCGTCGACGAGCTCGTCGTTGCGCGCGACCACCTCGCCGCTCACCGGGGCGAAGAGTTCGCTGACCGCCTTGGTGGACTCGACCACGCCGAAGGGCTCGCCGGCGCGCAGCTCGGTGCCGACCTCCGGCAGCTCCACGTAGACCACCTCGCCGAGCTGGTCCTGGGCGAAGGCGGTGATGCCGACCACGACCTCGTCGCCCTCCGGGCGGAGCCACTCGTGGTCCAGCGAGTACTTGAGATCCTGCGGGACGTTCTGGGCCATTTCTCTCTCCTTCACGACCGCTTGTAGAACGGCAGCTTGACCACCCTTGCGGGCACGGCCTTGTTTCGAATTTCCACCTCGAAGGTCGAACCCTCGGCCGAAAGGGCCGTCGGCACGTAGGCCAGGCCGATGGGGATCTTCAGGGTGGGGCTCATCGTCCCCGAGGTGACCACGCCCACGGGCTCGCCGCCGGAGAGCACGCGATAACCGCTGCGCGGAATCCCGCGATCCTCGAGCGTGAATCCCACGAGCTTGCGCTCGACGCCGCGGGCCTTTTGCTCCTCCAGGGCGGCCTTGCCCACGAAGTCCGCCTTGTCGAGCTTGACCACCCAGCCCAGGCCGGCCTCGTAGGGGGTGCGATCGTCGGAGATCTCGTTGCCGTACAGGCACAGCGCCGCCTCGAGGCGCAACGAGTCGCGCGCGCCCAGGCCGCAGGGTCGCGCGCCGCTCTCGAGGAGAAGCTCCCAGAGCGCCTCGGCGTCCTCGGGCCGGCAGAAGATCTCGAAACCGTCCTCACCGGTGTAGCCGGTGCGCGCGACGATCGCGGGCTTGCCGCCCACCTCCGTCTCCACGAAGCGGAAGAAGCGGAGGTCGCCGAGCGCCGCCGGCGTGTGCGGCTGCAGGAGGCCTTGGGCCTTCGGCCCCTGCAGCGCGAGCAGCGCCCAGTCGTCGCTCGCGTCGCGGACCTTCGCACCGTGCGCGACCATCCACTCGAAGTCCTTCTGGCGGTTGGCCGCGTTGACGACGACGACGACTTTTTCGGGCGAGAAGCGATAGCAGATGACGTCGTCCACGAAGCCGCCGCGCTCGTTGAGGATGCCGCTGTAGAGCGCCTGGCCGTCGGCGATCCGCGCGAGGTCGTTGGAGATCAGGCGGTTGCAGGCCTCGAGCGCGCCCGGCCCCTCGAAGACGATCTGCCCCATGTGCGAGACGTCGAACAGGCCCGCCGCGGTGCGGACCGCCTCGTGCTCCTCGAGCAACGAGCCGTAGTGCAGGGGCATCTCCCAGCCGGCGAACTCCACCAGCTTGGCACCCGCGCGGCGGTGGGCTTCGAACAGGGGCGTGCGGCGCAGCGACATCGAGACCTCCGGGCCAGCGTCGCCGCGCATCCTATCGGCGGAAACGCCTCGGTCAAGCCGCGTCGCGCGCGGTCTGCAAAGTGTTCGCCAGGAGCATGGCGATGGTCATCGGACCCACGCCGCCCGGGACCGGCGTGATGGCGGCCGCGCGCTCCTTGGCCGCGTCGAACTCCACGTCGCCCACGAGTTTGCCGTCGGGGAGGCGGTTGATGCCGACGTCGATGACGTAGGCGCCCTCCTTGATCCAGGCGCCCTTGACCAGACCGGGCCGGCCCACCGCGGCCACCACGATGTCGGCCTGTCGCACCTCGGCCTCGAGGTCCGGCGTGCGCGAGTGGCAGATCGTCACGGTGGCGTCGGCGCCGAGGAGAAGGAGGGCCATCGGCTTGCCCACGATGTTGGAGCGCCCGACGATCACGGCCTTCTTCCCGCGCGGGTCGCAGCCGGCTTCCTCGAGCAGCCGCATCACGCCGAGGGGCGTGCACGCGCGAACGCCGTCCGGGCGGCCGGCGAGGAGCTTGCCGGCGTTGACGAGGTGGAAGCCGTCCACGTCCTTCTGCGGTGCGATGGCGTCGAGCACCTCCTGCTCGTTCACCTGGCGGGGGAGGGGGAGCTGGACGAGGATGCCGTCGATCGCCGGATCCTCGTTGAGGCGCCGGACGACGGCGAGGACCTCCGCGGTGGACGCGTCCTCCGGGAGGTGGTGCTCCTCGGAGTGAAAGCCCACCTCCTGGCAGGCCTTGATCTTGCCCCGCACGTAGACCTGCGAGGCGGGATCGTTGCCCACCCGCACCACCGCGAGCCCGGGCGGCCGCCCGCGCTCCTGCACGAAGATCTTCGTCGCCTCGGCCACCTCGCCGCGGACCTTCGCCGCGATCGCCTTTCCGTCGATGATGCGTGCGCTCATGCGGCGCTTGTAGCACGGGGAGCGAAGGAGCGGGCAACGAGGATGCAGAGCGCCCCGACGGGGGCGTGGCATCCGGGCCGGACGGACCTTCCCTTGCTGCCGATGCCGGCCGAGATCCTCGCAGAGGCCCTGCGGGCCATGGGGCAAAGCGTGCCCTGGCTCCTGAGCGCCACGGTGGCGGCGCTCGCGCTCCTCGGTCTCGAGCGCCGCCGCCCCGCGCAGGCGGTGGCGGGGGCGATCGTCCTTTCCGTCGGCCTGGGACTGGGGCTCGCCTTCGCCTGGCGCATCCTCTGGATCGCCGACGACGCCTTCATCTCCTTCCGCTACGCACGCAACTTCGCCCGGGGGCTGGGGCTCGTCTACAACGAGGGCGAGTGGGTGGAGGGCTACACCAACTTCTTGTGGACCCTCCTGCTCGGTTTGGCGGGCAAGCTGGGCCTCGACATCCCGCTCACGGCGCTCTTCGGCAACCTCGCCGCCTTCGCCGCCACCGTCCTCCTCGCCGCGCTCTTGCCGGCGCGCCTCGCGCCGAAGCACGCGGTCGTGCCCTTCGCGGCGATCGCCCTCGCCCTGGCCAAGCCCTTCTACACCTTCGCCGGCTCGGGGCTGGAAACGATGCCCATCGCGCTCCTCGGTCTTTCGGCGATGGCGCTCTCGCTGCGGCCGCGCGGCGAACTTTGGGCGGGGTGTGCGCTGACCGCCGCGGTGCTCTGCCGCCCGGACCAGATCCTGCTCTTCGCGGCCATGGGGATCGCCCTCGCCGCCGAGGATCTCGCCTTCGGCGCGGGGCCGCCCGCGCGTCGCCTCCGCCCCGGCCGGCTCCTCGCCTATGCGGCGCCCTTCCTCCTCGTCTACGTGCCGTACTTCGCGTGGCGATGGTCCGCCTACGGCGCGCCCTTTCCCAACACCTTCTACGCGAAATCCGCCGATGCCGCGTACTGGAGCCAGGGCCTGGTCTACCTCACGCACTTCGTGAGCACCTCGGGGGCGTGGCTCTGGCTGCCGCTCTTTCTCGTCTCCCTTTTCGTCCGCTCGGCCGCGCGCGAGGTGTTCCGCTTGCGCGTGTACGCGGTGCTGTCCGTGCTTTTCCTCGGCGGCTACGTCGTGCGGGTGGGCGGCGATTTCATGGAGTGCCGCTTCTTCGTGCCGCTTCTTCCGCTCGTGGCCGTGTGCACGGAG
>DATGOH010000259.1:0-3597 GCA_035306165.1 Ferdinandcohnia sp. | reverse complement strand
AGGACATCACTGGTACCCAGAACGCCTTAGGTCTCATACTTCCTCTCCGGACCCACCACCCGTGGACGGTTGGCGGGCAGCCCTTCCGCACGCAAGGGCTGCCCACCGAGCGTGGTCAGCCTATCACAAGTCGACGTCGAGTTTAACCTCTCCTTCCGGGTTATCGACCGAGACCAAAACCTGACCTCGCAGCCTCGCCCGGAATTGGCCCCCGCCTAGGGGATGGGGGCAGATGGTCTGCTGGGGGATGGTGCGCACGCCGGGCGTGTCGCGAGACACCACGAAGGCGGAGATGCCCCGCGGCCCTTCCCCGGTCCGCGCGAAGAGGGTCATCACGTGGAAGATGGAAGCGTTGGAGATGAAGCGCTTCCGACCGTTCACCACCCAGTGATCCCCCTCCCGCCTCGCCTCGCAGGCGATCGCCGCGGCGTCGGAGCCCGCCTCGGGCTCGGTGAGGGCGAAGGCCGCCACCGCCTCGCCCCGGGCCACCTTGGGAAGCCAAGTCTGCTTTTGCGCCTCGGTGCCCGCCAGGTAGATCGGGTGGCTGCCGAGCCCCTGCATGGCGAACATGAAATCCGCCAAGCCCATGCGGTGGGCGAGGGTCTCGCGGATCACGCAGATCGAGCGGACGTCGAGCTTCTCCTTGGCGCCGCCGTAGGCCGCCGGCACGGCATGGGCCGTCAGCCCCGCTTCGCCGAGCCGGGAGAGGATCTGCAGGGAGAGCTCGTCCACGTCGTCTTCTCGGTGCTCGATGGGTGCGAGCGCCTCGTCGGCGAAGGCGCGCACCCGCCGCGCGAGTTCTTCGTGCTCGGGCTCGAGAAAGGCCATCTTCATCTCCCTTGGAAACGCGGCTCCCTCTTGCTCGCGAAGGCGTGGTAGGCCTCGGCGAAATCCTCGGTCTTCATGCAGATCGCCTGGGCGCGGGCCTCGGAGTCGAGGGCGCCGAGAAGGCTCTGGTGCTGCTGCTCGTCCAGAAGCTCCTTGGTCACGCCCAGCGCGAAGGTCGGCCCCTTGGCGAGCCGCGCCGCCATGGCCAGGGCGTGGGGAAGCACCTCCTCCTTGGGAACCACCGCGTTGTGAAGCCCCATGGCCAGCGCCTCCTCCGCGGTGACGGGATCGCCGAACATCAGAAGCTCGGTGGCCTTGGCCAGGCCCACGTAGCGAGGAAGGAGGTAGGCCGCGCCCATGTCCGCGCCGGCGAGGCCCACCTTCACGAAGAGGAAGGCGATCTTCGAACCGGCCGCGGCCACGCGAAGATCGCAGGCCAGGGCGATGGCCGCCCCCGCACCGGCGGTGGTGCCGTTCAGCGCGGCGATCACGGGCTTCTTGAGCAGCCGGATGTTCTTGACCAGGTCGCAGGTCATCCGGGTGAACTCGAGGAGCTCGGGCATCTCCATCTTCGTGAGCGGACCGATGATCTCGTGGACGTCGCCGCCGGAGCAGAAGGCCCTCCCGTTCCCGGTGATCACCACCGCCCGCACCTCATCGCGGCGCGCGAGGGTGGCGAAGAGGTCGCGCAGCTCGGCGTAGATCTCGAAGGTCAGGGCGTTGAGCTTCTCGGGGCGGTCGAGGGTGATCAGCGCCACCCCGTCGTCGCGCTCCTCGTAGCGAAAGCCCTTCGGTGCGGGCTGGGAAGCAACCATCACGCCTCCTCCGGCAAGACGCAGGTGGCTTCGATCTCCACGAGCGCCCGCTCTTCCAGAAGATCCGCCACCTGCACGAGGGCGAGGGCGGGGAAGTTCTTGCCCATATGGCGCCGCCAGGCCTGGCCCACGGCGTCGAGGCTGGCCTGGTAGGCCTTCTTGTCCGTCACGTAGATGGTCATGCGGGCGATGTTCTCGGGGCCGCCTCCCGCGGCGCGCACCACGGTGAGGACGTTCGAGAGGGTGCGATCCCATTGCTCGCCGAAATCGTTCGACTGGAACTCCTGGTTTTCGTCCCATCCCACCTGGCCGCCCACGAAGAGGATGCGCCCCTTGGCCAGGATTCCATTCGCGTAGCCCTTCGGCGGCTTCCAACCCTCCGGCTCGATGGCCCGAAGCAAACTCATGCGATCACCTCGCCTCCATCCACCCCCAGAAGCTGACCCGTGATCCCGCCGGCGGCGGGATCGGCAAGGAAGAGGACCGCGCGCGCGATCTCCTCCGGTTTCATCAAGCGACGCATCGGATTCATCCGCGCGAGCGCGTCCGCGGCCTCGTCGCGGGGGCGCCCCGTCGTGCGGCCGATATTCTCGAGCGCCTCCTCGAGGAGGTCGGTCTCGGTCCAGCCGGGGCAGACCGCGTTGGCGGTGATTCCCCGCCCCGCCACCTCGACGGCGAGCGCGCGGGTGAGGCCCACGAGAGCGTGCTTGCTCGCCGTATAGGCCGCCGTGTAGCGGTGCCCGGTGCGCCCCGCCGTGGAGGCGATGTTGACGATCCGCCCGTGCCGCCGCTCGAGCATCCCGGGGAGCGCCGCGCGGATCACCCAGAAGGGCCCCACGTCGTTCACGGCCATCAGCCGCTCCAGGTCCTCGAAGGAGGTCTGGTGAAAGGGGGCGCTCTTCGCGAGGCCGGCGTTGTTCACCACCACGGAGATGGGGCCAAGGGCATCGGCGATGCGCTCCGCCGCGGCCTCGATGGCCGGGCGATCGCCCACGTCCAGGGGGACCGCGAGGGCCTCGCCGCCCTCTTCGCGGATCGCCGCCGCGATCGCCTCCAGCTCATTGGCCTTGCGGGCGCTGAGGGCCACCTTGGCGCCGGCGCGCGCGAGGGTCTCGGCGCAGGCGCGGCCGATGCCCCTGCTGGCGCCCGTGATCCAGGCCACCTCTCCGCGAAGCGGTTTCATCGAAGGTTCTCCCGGTGAAGGCCGGGATCCTATGCGGCGGGGGAGCGAGCGCTCAATCGCGGCGCTTTTAGCGTGCCGCTGCGCCACTTCTTCAGGTGAACTCGATTCCGCGGAGCGCCCCCTCCGCCGCCGACTCCCAATTCCTCGGCCTTCGATGCGCACGCCTCCCACCGACCGCTCCTCCCGGATGTCGGGAGCCTCTCGTGAACCCAGCCAGTTGCCACGGGCATGGGAATTGGCAAACACCCGCCAGCCCCTCTATCCTCCGTTCATTGGCTCTAGCTGTTGTTCAGGAGGGCCTGCGATGCTCCTCCTGAGCGTCGGAGCCCTTGTGGAGGTGGAGCATGAAGATTCGAACCTGGACGGCCGGGACCATCGTCCTACTTGGTGGTTTCGGACTCTTGGCGTGCGGCGATGAGACGTCCGATGGCAGCGAAGACCCCTCCCCTATCGAGAAGTGTCTTGACTTATGTGACCACGTCTTCCTTGAACAACACTGCGGACGAGAAGGATTCACCATTCCTCCCATTCCTCCCAACATCAAGATCGCAGGAACTCGATACACCAAGACCTCTTGCGGCGTGGGATGCGCCTCCGGGGAGATCCCACAAGAAGCGGTCGATTGCTTCTTCAGCGTCAGCGGTGGGGAGGTCTGCAGCGAAAGCCGGTGGGCCGCTTGCTCCATCTTTCGGGTTAACTGAAGACCGCTTTCGCATCAGGTGGGCGCGAGGGGGGCGTCGCGGGTGCCCCAGAGGCCCACGGCCACGGCGA